>USJJ01000001.1 GCA_900554995.1 uncultured Ruminococcus sp.
GCAGTGAACGGATGCAGCTTGAGGATAAGCGCATAATCGTCGCCGAGAGATTCTTTGAGCTTTTCGTAATCAAGCGGATTTTCATTATATGCCTGCTCGGGCGAATTGCCGCGGAAGGTCGGCGCATAGAGGATGATTTTTCGGCCGCCGATCTCGGGGAAATTTTTCAGCAATTCCGCACGCTGAGCCGCCACGAAATCCTTATCGAAATAAACGTCGGTTCTCGGTGTTCCGAAAGCCTTAACCTTACGCTCGGAGCATCGGAAAGCCTCGGCGTAGCAGGGGATGACCGCCTCGGACGAGACGAAAACGTCGGTGTAGGTGTTGTGCATCGGGAAGCGGAGCATATCCTCTCTTTTTCCGCCCCAGGGGAGGTCGAGAGTAGAATATCCCCATTTTTTGAATGCGCCGCAGGCGTGCCAAAGCTGAATAACCTTTGTGCCTTTTTTCGGCTGATGAGCGTAGACGGGATCAAAATTATCCGTAATAAAAACGCATTTGCACTGAGCATAAAGCCGCTGAAATTTAAAATCGAAAAGTATACGCTTTATCGGATTCTGCGGCGACTGCATAATGCGGCAGTCAAAGCCACGGCCTTTCAGAAAATTATATATTCCGATCATATTGTCCGGCATTTCCGTGTAATTTTTGCTAAAAGCAAAAAGCACGAGATTTTCATTGATCGGCTTGCTTTTATATATGTTAAATGCGAGCGGCCACAGCCAAAAGAAGAGAATTCTTCTTCTGAGCAGGGTCAGCTTTTTTTTAAAATTTTTCATATAATCCTCCGTATAAGACAAAGAGACTGTCCGAGGGACAGTCTCTGAATCATCATCTTACCATTAAACGGCACGTGTAACCTTACCTGAACGCAAGCAACGTGTGCAAGCATATACCTTGCGGGGAGAACCGTTAACGATTGCCTTAACACGCTTAACGTTCGGCTTCCATGTTCTGTTTGAACGTCTGTGTGAGTGGGAAACCTTGATACCGAAAGCAACATCTTTACCGCAGAATTCGCATTTTGCCATTTGTCGGCACCTCCTTTAACTACGAATACTAAACAACATTTCATATACTAACAGATTTAAGCGAAAAAATCAAGACTTTTTTGAAATAATTTTTTATGACAAGTTGAAAAATCGCAAAATCCGCATTTATATTATGAATTTTTTCATCAGATCGGGACCAAAATCAATATAATTGCCCGTTGCTTTTGCCGATTCCTCGTTGATCGACTCAACTCCGCTGTCCCTTTCCGCCGATTTATGATAAATCATATACGGAACGGGATCGCTTGCGTGAGTTTTTGTAACAATCGGAGTCGGGTGGTCGGGAAGAATCATAATTTTGTAGTCTTCACCGATCTCCTCAAGACCCTTGATGATAATCGGAAGAACACGGGAATCAATCATCTCGATTGACTTGACCTTGTTCTCGGGCTCACCTCTGTGTCCGCACTCGTCGGGAGCCTCAAAGTGAACGTAGGCAAAATCAACGCCGTTTTTGAGTTCTTCGACTGCGGCATTTGCCTTGCCCTCAAAGTTTGTGTCAATGTAGCCCGTTGCGCCCTCGACCTCGGGAGTGTTCATACCTGCCGAAATGCCGATACCCTTGAGAAGATCAACGGCGGAAATAACCGTGCCTTTTTTATGATAGAGATCCTCGAACTTCGGAAGAATGGGCTTTTTACCCTCGCCCCAAAGCCAAATCGAATTTGCCGGACGCTTGCCCTCGGCAATTCTCTTTTTGTTTACGGGATGATCCTTGAGCAAATCGTAGCTTTCTTTCATCATTGCAACAAGCGGCTTCGCATTTTCCGACGTTGAAAGGTACGGACCTACAACTCTGTCGGAAATATCGTGAGGAGGAGTCATATTGCCGAGATCGACCGTACCTCCGTGATGAATAAGGCAGTGACGGTAGCTTACGCCGTGGTAAAAATCAAATTCACCGCCGCCGAAATGCTCCTGAACCGTCTTGATAATCTCAGCTGCCTCGGCACTTGATATATCGCCTGCCGAGTAGTCGATCATCGTCTTGTCCTCGTAGTTCGGCTCGTCGGAAAGCGTTACGACATTGCATCTGAGCGCAATATCGTCATCTGCCATTTTAACGCCGATGCTGACAGCCTCAAGGGGAGAACGTCCCGTGTAATATTTTTTCGGATCATATCCCATAACGCTGAGGTTTGCAACATCGCTGCCGGGCTTCAGCCCCTCGGCAACAGTCCTTACAAGTCCGACCTCGCCGCGCTGGGCGAGACGGTCAAAGTTCGGCTTATTTGCAACCATCATCGGCGTTTTTCCGCCGAGAGCGGGAACGGGATAATCCGCCATTCCGTCATATAATACAACAACATATTTCATGCATAGCACCTGCCTTGTGAGTATATTTTGCTAATTAAACAAGCATTCCCATCGAGGGGAAGCCTTGGCAAATCGTTTCTCTGAAAACGCCTGCCTGTTTTTATTCTTCAACAACCTTGCAAACATCGACCCAGCCGCTGAAGCCCTGAGCATATTTTTCAAGCTCGTCGGGTGTCAGCTCGACTGCGCTGTTCGAGCTGCCGACGGCGGGAAAAACCGTATCGAATCTTTTCAACGACTCATCAAGATATGTCTTGACGTCGTCGTTTATGCCGAACGGACACACGCCACCGACTTTGTGGCCTATCATGCTTTCAACCTCATCGGAAGTTAGCATCTTCGCCTTTGTCGAGAAAGTTGCCTTATACTTTTTATTATCTACCTTGGCATCACCGGCGGCGATAACAAGTATCGCTTCATCGCCGACCTTGAACGAGAGACTTTTTGCGATTCGCTGACCCTTAACGCCGAGCGCCTGAGCCGCAAGCTCGACCGTTGCGCTTGACACGTCAAACTCTCTCACTCTGTCCTCAATGCCGAAACGGCTGAGGTACGCCTTGCCTTTTTCTATGGACATAATCAGAATATCTCCTTGGATTCAATCTGCTTTGCAGCCATATCGACAAACTCATCAACGCCCATTGCACCGATGTCGCCCTCGCCGCGCTTACGAACCGAAACGCACTTGCCCTCGATATCCTTGTCACCCATGAGGAGCATATACGGAATCTTCTGGAGCTGAGCCTCACGAATCTTGTAGCCTGTCTTTTCACTTCTTGTATCAACCTCACAGCGAATGCCCTTGGCTTCAAGTTTCTTTGCAATCTCAAAAGCATAGTCGTGATGACGGTCTGCAATCGGGAGGAGCTTGACCTGAACAGGAGCAAGCCAAATCGGGAATGCACCTGCGAAATGCTCGGTGATAACGCCGATGAAACGCTCGATTGAACCGAATACAACACGGTGGATCATAACAGGGGTATGCTTCTCTCCGTCTGAGCCTGTATATTCAAGATTGAATCTGTCCGGAAGCTGGTAGTCAAGCTGAATTGTACCGCACTGCCATGTTCTTCCGAGGCTGTCCTTGATGTGGAAGTCAAGCTTCGGGCCGTAGAAAGCACCGTCGCCCTCGTTGATTATATAAGTCTTGCCGACGCTTGTAATAGCGTCTGCGAGTGCCTTCGTTGCAATCTCCCAGTCCTCTTCCGAGCCGATATGATCCTCGGGCATTGTTGAAAGCTCGATTTCATACGGGAGTCCGAACAGGGTGTAAACCTCATCAAAGAGCTGTGCGATCCTTACAACCTCGTCACGGATCTGCTCGGGAGCAAGAAGAATATGAGCGTCGTCCTGAGTGAAGCAGCGAACACGGAAAAGTCCGTGAAGTGCGCCCGAAAGCTCGTTTCTGTGAACCTTGCCAAGCTCGCCGAATCTGAGCGGCAGGTCACGATAGGAATGCGGTTCCAGATCGTAAACAAGAATGCTTCCCGGGCAGTTCATCGGCTTGATTGCGAAATCCTCACCGTCAATAACCGTTGTGTACATATCGTCATGGTAGTGATCCCAGTGACCCGAGGTCTCCCAAAGCGAACGTCGCATGATCTGCGGAGTTGAGATCTCATAGTAGCCCCACTTCTTATGAACGTCACGCCAGTAATTGATAAGAGTGTTGCGAAGAACCATGCCCTTCGGGAGGAAGAACGGCATTCCCGGAGCTTCGTCTCTGAGAGCGAAAAGTCCAAGCTCTCTGCCGAGCTTTCTGTGGTCACGCTTCTTTGCTTCTTCAATAGCCTCAAGGTAAGCGTCAAGGTCAGCCTGCTTTGTGAAAGCGGTTGCATAGATACGCTGGAGCATCTTGTTCTTCTCGCTTCCGCGCCAGTAAGCACCGGTTGCCGAGGTCAGCTTGAACGCCTTGATTCTGCCTGTATCGGGAATATGCGGACCTGCGCAAAGCTCCGTAAACTCGCCCTGCTTATAGAAGCTGATGTTCTCGCCCTTGTCGGCGTGCTCCTTAACAAGCTCAACCTTGTAGATTTCGCCCTTATCCTCATAATATTTGATAGCCTCGTCCGGAGTCATCTCAAATCTTTCAAGCGGAAGCTTCTCCTTGACGATTTTCTTCATCTCGGCTTCAATCTTTTCAAGATCCTCGGGAAGAAACGGCTTTTCAACGTCAAAGTCATAGTAGAAGCCGTTTGCAATTGACGGACCGATTGCGAGCTTTGCCTCGGGGTAAAGTCTCTTAACTGCCTGAGCAAGAATATGAGATGCGGTGTGGCGGAAAGTTCTCTTTGCCTCCTCATCGTCCTCAAAGGTGAGGAACTCAAGTTCGCAGTCACCCGTGATCGGGGTTCTGAGATCCTGATACTCGCCGTTGATCTTGCAGATACAAACAGCCTTGTAAAGACCCATGCCTATGCTCTTAGCGATTTCCATAGCGGTTGTGCCGTTTTCATACTCCTTAACGACGCCGCCTTTCAATGTTACGTTTGCCATTTTATAATCATTCCTTTCAAGTTTTAGGGTTTATGATACATTTTTAATATGATTTTTCAAGTGTTTAACATTTGTTGCGAAGAAAGTTACAACGCTTTCCCTTGAAGTAATGTCATTAGCTTATCAATTTCCAATCTTTTTCAGCCTCCCCTTGAAGCAAGAGGAAGGGGACAGCTTGCGGTGGTGGGGATTTAAAGTTAATTAGCTTTGAATCACCCCATCCGAATGACACGATCTGCAACTAAAACAAAAAAGCTCCATCCCAAAACAGGGATGAAGCATAGCTCCACGGTTCCACCCGTATTGCAGTCAAGGACTGCCACTCGAATGCCTTAACGCGGCGAACGGCGAACCTTATTTCGGAACGCACTCCGCAGTGGTAGCCGGTTCGGAATACTGCCGTGATTTCAGCATACACACGGCTCTCTGAAAATATCCGCTTGAAACAGCCTTCTGCATCAACGTTTTTTATATTGTCTACATTTTATAACGTTTTATTTTTATTGTCAAGGGGAAAATAACGGAAAATCGTACTAATTTTTTGTCTGCTTCACAGAGGAGAGATAAACACCCGAATTTTTAAAAAGCTCGGCGTCATTTTTGTCGACCGATCCGTCGTGGTTGCCGTCTGCGGCGGTATATGCGGTGTTGCCGATCTGTTCCTGAGTCAGCATTCCGGAAGCCATGGCCTCTGCGATCACCGAATCCTGTCCGTCGCAAACTCCGTCGCCGTTGATATCTCCGAAAATTACAATTCGGTATTCGTCCTCACTGCCGTCGGGATATACAACCTTTATTATTGAATCTGTGCCCGCAAATCCGGAACTCGGTTCAAGAGTAACCGTTGCATAGTCGCTCGAAAAGTAATCGGGAAATTTTTCGGACGTGAGCTTTTGCTCAAATCCGTAGACGATCCGACCGTCAGCTATACAGCTTTTTGCGAAGTGTTCAATCACAGCGGTTTCCGTTTGACCGCAGAGAGAACAGGTGCGTACTTTCCTGCCGTCGGATGAAGCGGTCGGCTTTTCTGTCAGCACCCAGTCACTCCATTTGTGATCACTCGGATTGTCACAACCTACCAAAGAGGTATATGCCTTGATCCTGCCGACAAAGTTGCCGAGCTTGTTCCAATTTTCGCCGCTGCCGACATATGAAAGATCCTTGCCTGCACGGTAGGCGGTTACTATCTTTGCGTTACCCGCACTGTTTGAAACTCTCACGATCACCGAAAACCATTCGTTCGGATCGACCTTGACGGGATCTTTCAGCTCAACGGTGACATATCCGCCGTGTTCAAATGATTTTACTGTTGTACCTGCGGATTGACCTCCCGAAACAGGGACATTGTCCTGTCCGTTGAACGGATAATCGAGATTTTTCATTATCTCAACCTCAACGGTCACGTTTTCGCCCTGAACACCGACATTCACCGCCTTTATTAATTCGACTTTTCCGTTCGTTCCGCCTTTTTGCGCCTGAAAAACATTCGCAATGACCTTGTCTTTTCTCAGCGAAAAATCGTCAAGACTGCCGTCATAGAAATAGTTATAATCATATTTATCCTTTGCGGCATAGGTAAAGGCATACATACTTGAGCTTGTGTTGTCGTACGAAAGCCAGAAATATTCGCAGGATTTGTAGCTGTTCTTCACAAGCCAGCCTCCGTCTCGCTCGGCGGATCCCGGAATAAATTTTGATGCAGGAATATTATCGTCCCATCCGATAATTGTGCAGGCGTGGGGCGAGCTTCCGGAGCCTGACTCGTTTTTGGGGTTATAATAAGTGCATTCCCTGAGATTGTTGTATTGAAAAGTGACGGCGCCGTACTCGGCAATAGCTTTCTTGATCATCCTAATTCCCTCGTCGGGATTTGATTTGTTTTCGGGAATGTAGAAAGCATTCTCAAACCTGTATGACGGATTGGCAAACGGGTCGATATTAGCCTGATTCCCGGCAACGGGACCCCACCACATTGAGAAGAGCTTTGCCACATTCAGCGGATTACCCGTCGCCTTTGTGTAGTCACCGGATTTCGAGTATCCGTCTGTGTTGGAGAGGGGATCGGATTCACGCCGGAAGGATCTGTATGCGGCGGCAACGGGATTGAGCGAAAGGCTGCTTGCATCGGCACCGCCGATGTTCTGCCGCAGGATGTTTGCCTCGGATGCGGCGATTGATGAATAAGCCCAGCAGAGATTGCTATCGCCCTGATCCTTGACAGGCGTAATAATACCGTAGTCCCTGCCGTCATATTTCGACATTTTTACGATTTCATCCGCCGACGGGACAGCCGTTTTTGCCGATGCGGTTATCGGCACGGCGGAAAGATAGATAAAAAGAACAGCCAAAAGTAGAGCCGATACTTTTTTTATCATATATATCACCTTGCTTTCATCAGTATTATAAACGAGTTGTCAAAAATAATCAACTCAAATGTAAACGTTTACTTGACATTGTAAGTTTAAATTGATATAATGCAATCAATTTATAATGGGAAAGATTCGGATTCTAAATAAAGGGTTGATATATATGAGAAAAACAAAAATTATCTGCACCATCGGTCCCGCCTGCCGCAATGAGGATACGCTTATTGCAATGATAAGGGCAGGGATGAATGTCGCAAGACTCAATTTTTCCCACGGCACTCACGCCGAACATCTTGAGACAATCAATATGCTGAAAAAGGTCAGGGAAGAGCTCAATGTTCCGCTTGCAATAATGCTTGACACAAAGGGTCCCGAGTACAGAATCAAGAGCTTCAAGGACGGCTCCGTTTTTCTCAACGACGGCGACGAATTTACCTTCACGACGGATCAGATCGTCGGAGATGAGCACAAGGTTTCTGTCAGCTACCCCGGACTTGCGGACGACCTTTCGGTAGGCGATACGATTCTTCTGAATAATGCTCTGCTCAATTTTGAGGTTGTTGCAATCAACGGGCACGATATTAACTGCCGTGTTGTTACGGGCGGTGAGCTTTCCAATAATAAAAGTATGAGTTTCCCCGGCAAGACTCTCAAGCAGAAATATGTCAGCGATCAGGACCGTGCCGACATTCTTTTCGGAATTGAAAACGATGTCGATTTCATTGCCTGTTCCTTTGTTTCCTGCAAGCAGGATATTCTCGATATCAAAGCCGTGATGGGCAACAGCGTTCACAAAATTGACCTTATTGCCAAGATTGAGAACCGTGCCGGAATTGACAATATTGACGATATCTGCACCGAATGCGACGGAATTATGATTGCACGAGGAGATATGGGCGTTGAAATTCCGTTCGTTGAGCTGCCGATTATTCAAAAGGCGCTTATCACAAAATGCCGTTTGCTCGGCAAACGTGTTATCACGGCAACCGAGATGCTTGAGTCTATGATCCATAATCCGAGACCGACAAGGGCGGAGACCTCCGACGTTGCGAACGCCGTTTACGACGGCACGAGTGCGATTATGCTTTCGGGTGAAACGGCAGCAGGCAAATATCCCGTTGAAGCGGTTGACACAATGGCTCGAATCGCAATGCAGACTGAAAAAAACATCAACTACACAAAGCGCTTCGGCTCAACGGAGTTCAGAATAAAAAATCCCGTCGATGCAATTTCTCATGCAACCTGCGGAATGGCGATCGACCTAAACGCAAAGGTAATTGCCGTTTGCTCCCTTTCGGGAATGACGGTCAGAATGGTCTCACGTTTCCGCTCGCCTGTCGATATTATGGGCATGACGGTTGACAAAAAGACGTGGAGAAAACTTTCAATGTCGTGGGGAGTTACTCCCGTTCTGTGTGAGACGTACGAATCGACAGACGTACTTTTCTACGCCGCAAAGAATAAGGCGATTGCAACCTTCGGACTTGAATCGGGCGATAGAATTATCGTCACCGGCGGAATGACAAACGGAGTTTCGGGCAACACGAACCTTATAAAAGTCGAGACGGTCGGATAAATTTTTTAATTGACTGTAAAATAATAACACGCACAAAAAATTCCAAGCTAATTTATGGAACTTTTTGTGCGTTTTCTCTTTATTTTTCTTACAATATCCGTTATAATAAACTAAATATAGATAAAAGGAGTATATTATTATGCTTAAAAACATACCTTCGATACTTTCACCCGAGCTTCTTAAAATCCTCATGGAGATGGGTCACGGCGACTACATCGTAATCGGCGACGGCAATTTCCCGGCAGCCACAAATGCTCAGCGTCTTGTTCGCCTTGACGGTCACGGCGTTCCCGAAATTCTCGACGCTATTCTTAAGCTTATGCCGCTTGACACATATGTTGACGCTCCCGTTTCCCTCATGGATAACGGCGATCCCGACAACCGTCCCGAGATCTGGGCTACATACAAAGAAATCGTTGAGAAAAACGAGGGTGACAAAAACATCGGTCTTATCGAGCGTTTTGATTTCTATGACAAGGCAAAAAATGCTTTTGCAATCGTTGCAACGGGCGAGACTGCAATTTACGCTAATATTATTCTCCAAAAGGGTGTTGTAATAAATGACTAAAAGAGTTTTAGCCTTTGACTTCGGCGCCTCAAGCGGCAGAGCAATAATCGGCTGCTTTGACGGCGACAAAATCACACTTGAAGAAGTGCATCGTTTTTCCAATGACCCTGTAAGTGTCGGCGGTACGGTGTACTGGGATGTTCTGCGCCTTTTTTATGAGATCAAGCAGGGAATTATCAAAGCAAAGATCGCAGGCGGCTTTGATTCAATCGGAATCGACACATGGGGCGTCGACTTCGGACTTATCGACTCCGAGGGCAAGCTGATGGAAAATCCCATTCACTACCGTGACGCAAGAACCGCCGGACTTGTTGACGAGGCTTTCAAGACTATGCCGAAAGAAAAGCTTTACGGCATTACGGGAATTCAGTTTATGGAGCTGAACACCCTTTTTCAGCTTATTTCACTTAAAAAATACAGACCGTGGATGCTTGAGCGTGCAGACAAAATGCTCTTTATGCCCGACCTTTTCGGATATATGCTCACGGGCAAAATGTGTGCCGAATACTCGATAGCCTCCACGTCACAGCTCATTGACCTTGATAAAAGAACGTGGTCAAAGGAAATCCTTGACGCTTTCGGAATTAAGGAATCCGTCTTTGCTCCGCTCGTTCAGCCGGGCACGGTTCTCGGCGAGCTTTCAAAGGAAGTTTGCGAGGAATGCGGCGTTGATCCTGTTCCCGTTATTTCCGTCTGCGGTCACGACACTCAGTCGGCTATCACCTCCGTTCCGTGCGAGGACGGCGATTTTGCTTTCCTTTCGAGCGGCACATGGTCGCTCTTCGGTACAGAGCTTGACAAACCGATAGTCAATGAGACTTCAATGAACATAAACATCACGAACGAGGGCGGCTTCGACGGTTCGACGGGCTTCCTCAAGAACATAATCGGACTTTGGCTCATCCAGGAGAGCCGCCGCCAGTGGAAACGAGAGGGCAAGGAGTATTCCTACGCCGACCTTGAGAAGCTTGCGCTTGCCGCAGAGCCGTTCAAGTGCTTCATTGACCCGGACGCTCCCGAATTTGTTCCTCACGGAAATATTCCCGAGCGTGTGCGTGAATTCTGCCGCAAAACGGGTCAGTACGTTCCCGAAACGGTCGGCGAGATCATGCGCTGTATCTATGAAAGTCTTGCAATGAAATACAGGCTGACATTTGAAAAGCTTCGCGAATGTACGGAGCGTGACTACCCCGTTATTCACGTTATCGGCGGCGGTACAAAGGACGGTCTGCTTTGTCAGATGACGGCAAACTCCTGTGACCGCACGGTTAAAGCAGGTCCGATCGAAGCCACCGTTATGGGCAACGTTGCCGTTCAGCTCATGTCCGACGGTTCTGTTAAAAATATCGGACAGGCAAGAAAAATCGTTGCCGAATCCTCCGAGCTTAAAACCTTTGAGCCGAAGGACACGGACAAGTGGGCAGGGGCTTATGAGAATTTTCTCAAGGTGATTTGAAATGGACAGATCTGAAGTCAATGAGAAAAAGAAAAAGAGTTTAAGAACAGCGGGCAAAATAATTCTTTTGGCAGTTATATTTGTAATTTTTATTGCCGTTTATATTTTTGATTCCGTATTCCTTGCAGGGAACGCAATACAATACGGCAAATTCGGTTATTGCGCAAGTATTATAACTTTAATAATGCTTGCGGCGTCGTTCGTCACCCTGTGTTTTGCAATGCTTGGCAAGAAAAGGAAATGCATTGTAGGCATAATTTCTGCCGCACTTTTTGTTTTGACTGTTCCGGCTTTATTCTTGGCAAATACAATAATTGTCAGCAGAGAATACAAAACCTTTGACTCCGCAAAATGGAACGACTATAATAATCTTCATTGCCGTCAATATATGATTGACGACCTTGAGAGTAGGTATAAGCTTGTCGGAATGAAGATATACGATGCCCGTGAATTGCTTGGCCAAGAGTCGGAGGAGGATTCCGAACAGGATGTTCATAAGGCAATATACGATATGGGAGCAGCCGGCGTATGGCAGAATATATATGTTCTTGAATACGACGAAAACGGTGTAATTACAAAGACGTACAGCGAAATCAGATAACATGAAAAAATCTGCTTGCAGATTTATATAAAAAATAATTCAACGAAAGGATGAATTTTATATGGCAGAAAACAGATATCTGGGCGAATACCCCGTAATCGGTATCCGTCCTATCATCGACGCAAGACGCGGACCTCTTAAGGTCAGAGAGTCTCTTGAGGATCAGACAATGGGCATGGCTAAGGCAGCCAAGAAGCTCTTTGAGGAGAACCTCAAGTATTCAAACGGCGAGCCCGTTAAGGTCGTTATCTCCGACACAACTATCGGTCGTGTCGCCGAGACGGCAGCCTGCGCCGAGCAGTTCAAGAAAGAGGGCGTTGCCATTACTCTTTCCGTAACTCCCTGCTGGTGCTACGGTTCCGAGACAATGGACATGGATCCTAACACAATCAAGGGCGTTTGGGGCTTCAACGCAACAGAGCGTCCGGGTGCAGTTTATCTTGCATCCGTTCTTGCAGCTCATGCTCAGAAGGGCCTCCCGGCTTTCGGCATCTACGGCAGAGAGGTTCAGGAAGCTGACGATTCCGAGAATATCACAGAAGATGTTAAGGAAAAGCTTCTTCGCTTTGCACGTGCCGCTGTTGCAGTTGCGACAATGAAGGGCAAGTCATATCTTCAGATCGGTTCGATCTGTATGGGTATCGCCGGTTCTTCAATCGACCCCGATTTCATCGAGGAATATCTCGGCATGAGAGTTGAGTCCGTTGACGAGGTTGAAATCCTCCGCCGAATGGAAGAAAACATCTATGACGAGGAAGAATACAAGAAGGCTTACAAGTGGACTAAGGAGCATTGCCCCGAGGGATTTGATAAGAACCCCGACTTCGTAAGGAAATCGGACGAGCAGAAGGAAAAGGATTGGGAGTTCACGGTCAAGATGATGTGCATCATCAAGGATCTCATGAACGGCAACAAGAATCTTCCCAAGGGCAGAGAGGAAGAGATGGCAGGTCACAATGCTATTGCCGCAGGCTTCCAGGGTCAGCGTCAGTGGACAGACCATTGGCCGAATGCAGACTTTGCCGAGGCACTTCTCAACACCTCCTTTGACTGGGACGGCGTAAGAGAACCTTACATCCTTGCAACAGAGAATGACGTTCTCAACGGCATTTCAATGCTCTTTGAGAAGCTCCTCACAAACCAGCCGTCAATGTTCTCCGACGTTCGTACTCACTGGAGTGCGGAATCCGTTAAGAGAGTTACAGGCTATGAGCTTGAGGGTCACGCAAAAGAGGCAGGCGGATTCCTCCACCTCATCAACTCCGGCGCATCATGTCTTGACGCTTGTGGCGAGCTGAAGAACGACAAGGGCGAGGCTTGCATGAAGCCTTGGTACGATGTAACCGATGAGGACGTTGACAAGATGCTCAAGGCCACAACATGGAACGCAGCCGATAACGGTTACTTCCGCGGCGGCGGATATTCCTCACGCTTCGTTACGAAGAACGAGATGCCCGCAACAATGATCCGTATCAACCTTGTTAAGGGTATCGGACCGACAATTCAGATCTGTGAGGGTTATTATGTCGGACTTCCCGAGGACGTAACAGACGCTCTCTGGAAGAGAACAGACTACACATGGCCCTGCACATGGTTCACTCCGATCTGCAACGGCAAGGGTGCTTTCAAGTCGGCTTACGACCTCATGAACAACTGGGGCGCAAACCACGGCGCATCTACATACGGCCATATCGGTGCAGACCTCATCACAATGTGTTCAATGCTTCGTATTCCCGTTTCTCTTCATAACGTTCCCGAGGAGAAGATCTTCCGTCCGGCAAACTGGAACTATTTCGGTATGGACAAAGAGGGTCAGGACTACCGTGCATGCCAGGTTTACGGCCCGATGTACAAATAATCACATATTTTCAAAGACTGCGTCACTCGGCGCAGTCTTTTTTGTTGAAAAAAATATTGATAAATGATATAATAATTGGAAGAGGTGAGTTTTTATGCGTCCTTTAAAGGAAATCTTTATTGAGGAATATTGGGATATTGCTTTCCGCCGTTATTCAAATAACGACACGGTTGTCGATGCTGACAAAAAGTCGTATGCTTTCGATGAATTGAAAGCGACAAAATGCTATTGGTATGCTGATCCTTTTCTTTTTGAAAAAAATAACAGAACATATCTTTTTGTCGAAATGTTTAATAACATGACTGAAAAGGGTCTAATCGGATATTCGGAATTTATCGGAGGCAAATTCACCCAACCGCAAGTTGTTTTGGAAGAAAAATTTCATCTCTCATATCCGTATGTTTTTGAAGAGAACGGTGTCGTTTATATGATTCCGGAAACCCGTGGCGACGAATGCATTCAGCTCTATCGTGCCGTAAAATTTCCGACCGAATGGGTAAAGGACAGAGTGATCGTTAAAATAAAAGATGCTGTCGATACCGTTATTGACGGCGAGGACATCATCACTTCGGTTATTACATCCCCCGGCGAAATGAAAACTCAGCTTGAAATTTATGACATAAAAACGGGAAAACCGAGTTTTAAAAACCCCGTTAAGCCGACCGATCAAATTACAAGAGGTGCAGGACGAATAATTAGCCATAACGGCATGCGTCTGCGCCCGGCACAGAACTGCACAAACGCAAGCTACGGCTCGGGGCTCATCTTTTATGAAATCAATAAATCGGAAAACAGTTACAGTGAGAAAAAATATTCCGAGCTTTTCCCGTCTCAAATTGCAAGTGGAAATGATACCGTTCTCGGCGTTCATACCTATGCGAGAACAGAAAATATTGAAATTGTTGATGTTAAGAAAGAGCGAATTAATCTGAAAAGAATTTATTGGATAATAAAAAAGAAAATTTAAATTTCGGGAGCAATTTTGATGAGGAAAATTCTATTTTTTATGGAAACTGTTGACTTTGGCGGTGCCGAAACGGTTTTTAACAATATAATAAAGAATATTGCTAAAGACAGATTTGATGTCAAGGTCGTAACCGAGCGTGACCATGAACTTTTTACCGACGAAATAAAAGATGCTGTTTCTTACAACTGTTTTATAAAAACCGAAAGGTCAACCATAAGAGAATTTTGGAATAAAATCGTGATTAAGCTTTCTTTAATGCTCCCCGAAAAATACATAAGAAATCTTTTCATTAGAGGAAAGTATGATGTTGAGGTCGCCTTCTGCGAGGGATATTCGACCAAAATTATCGGTAATTCAAAAAAAAGAAACTGCAAAAAAATCGCATGGGTTCATACCGATATGGTTAAAAATCCGTGGAGCGAGAAAGTTTTCGGCTCGGCAGAGGAAGAAAAAAAGTGCTACGAAAATTTTGATGCAATTGTTTGCGTTTCACAAACAATGAAAGATGCGTTTATTGAGAAATACGGAATGGGAGAGAAGGTGTTTGTGCTTTATAATCCGCTTGATTTTGAAAGCATAATTGAAAAAAGTTCAGAAAATACAGACTTTAAATTTGGCGATGGAATGAGATTTGTCCTTGCCGGAACTTTCATAAAAATTAAAGGTTATGACCGATTTGTTAATGTGTGCGAACGGCTGAAAAATGACGGAAAGATTTTTTCGGTTCTCATAATGGGTGACGGCGAAGAAAAAGAATATATTAAAAAAATAATTGCCGAAAAAAAGCTCGGTGATACAATAAAAACTCTTGATTTTCAAACGAATCCGTATAAATATATTGCACACTCCGATGTCTATGTTTGCTCGTCATATGCCGAGGGCTACAGCACCTCAGTCAGTGAAGCTGTTGCATTGAGCGTGCCTGTTATCACGACCGAATGCTCGGGAATGAGAGAAATATTCGGCGAAAACGAATGTGGAATTATCTGTGAAAACTCCGAGGACGGGCTTTACAATGCGATGAAAAAAGTTTTGGAAAATCCGACGCTTCTCAAAAAATTCAGTAACGAGGAAAAGAAACGTGCCAATGATTTTTCGCTTCAAAAAAGAGTGAAAGCAATTGAAGATTTTTTAGAGAGTGTCTGATAATAATGAATGAGATTGAAAAATATGTTCAAGAAAAATTATTTGAATTGCAGGACGAAAAGTACCGTGATTTTCATGCGGCGCTGATGCCGACGGTTGACAAAGAAACTGTCATCGGTGTGCGCTCGCCGCAACTGAAAAGGTTTGCAAAAGAGTTTTACAAAAGCGGCGATTACGAAAGCTATTTAAAAATTCTTCCGCACAAATATTATGAAGAAAACAATGTCCATGCCGCTTTGATCGGCTTTGAAAAGGACTACGAAAAAGCAATAGAACTGCTTGACGAATTTCTTCCGTTTGTCGACAACTGGGCTACCTGCGATATGATGCGAATTCCCGTTTTCAAAAAGCATCTGCCGGAGCTTTACTCGAAAATCCCCGACTGGCTCGGCTCTGATAATCCGTATGCCGTCCGGTTCGGGATAAAAATGCTGATGGACTTTTTCCTCGGCGAGAATTTCACAGCGGAATGTGCCGAACGCGTCTGCGCCGTCAATCGTGAGGAATACTATGTCAAGATGATGGTTGCGTGGTATTTTGCAACTGCGCTTGCAAAAAATTACGACGAAATCATTCCGTATATTGAAAACAAGCATCTCGAAAAATGGACGCATAACAAGGCAATTCAAAAGGCTATTGAAAGCTATCGCATAACGGACACTCAAAAGGAATATTTGAGGACGCTGAAGATTAAGGAAAAAGAAAGAGGATGAAAAAATGTTCGCAAGGGTAAAGAGTATGGGCATATTCGGTATGGAGGTTTTTCCTGTCGGAGTGGAGGCGGATATCTCCTCGGGGTTGCCTCGTTTTGACGTCGTCGGACTCCCTGATTCCGCAGTCAGTGAATCACGCAATCGAGTCCATTCGGCGATAAAGAACAGCGGATTTGATTTTCCCGTCAGCCGAATTACGGTTAACCTTGCTCCTGCCGACAGACGTAAAGAGGGACCGCTCTATGATCTTGCAATGTTTATTGCTCTTTTAGAAGCGTCGGAACAGCTGAGAGTGAAAACCGACGAATATGTTTTCCTCGGCGAGCTTTCGCTTGACGGTAAGGTTAGGAGTGTTAACGGAATCTTACCGATGGTTATCGGAGCCTGTCAGAGCGGAATGAAAAAGATTTTTGTCCCTGCCGATAATGCAAATGAGGCGGCAATTGTTGAGGGAATAGAGGTTTATCCCGTTGCGGATGTTTTATCTGTGCTCAATCATCTGCGAGGAACAAATCCGATTCGACCGGCGGTACCGTCAAAGAATACCGACGAAACGGGCTATGATTATCTGCCCGATTTTGCCGACGTTAAGGGTCAGTTTGAGGCAAAGCGTGCGCTTGAGGTTGCGGCGGCAGGCGGACACAATACGCTTATGATCGGAAGCCCAGGCTCGGGTAAAAGTATGCTTGCTAAAAGAATTCCGTCGATTTTGCCGTCAATGACATTTGAAGAAAGCCTTGAAACGACGAAAATTTATTCAATCTCGGGTGCGCTCAGAAACAATTCAAGTCTTATAACCAGACGCCCGTTCCGAGCTCCGCATCATACGGTTTCTTCAATCGGACTTGCAGGAGGCGGTGCTATCCCGAAGCCCGGTGAGATTTCTCTTGCACATAACGGCGTGCTTTTCCTTGATGAATTGCCTGAATTTTCACGCTCGACAATGGAGATGCTGCGTCAACCTCTTGAGGACAGACAGATTACAATTTCCCGTGCCTCGGGAGCCTCAACATATCCATGCTCGGTGATGCTCGTCTGTGCGATGAATCCGTGCCCGTGCGGTTACTACGGTCATCCGACGAAGAAATGCACCTGCCGTGAGGGTGCGGCGGCAAAATATCTTTCAAAAATAAGCGGTCCGCTGCTGGACAGAATTGATATACATATTGAAGTTCCGCCCGTCGATTTTGAAAAGCTCTCCGACTCTCACCGTGGCGAGCCGTCCTCGAAAATCAAGAAGAGAGTTGAGGCTGCAAGGAAGATTCAGCAGAAACGCCTCAGCGGCACATCGGCAAATTGCAACGCTCAGATGAACTCAGCAATGACACGTGAATTTTGCCGAGCGAGCGATGCGGCGATGAAAATGCTTGAAATTTCATTCGATAAGCTCGGGCTTTCGGCACGTGCATACGATAAAATACTGAGAGTTGCAAGGACGGTTGCCGATCTCGATAATTCAGAGATTATCGAGGCAACGCATATTGCCGAGGCAATTCAATACCGCTCTCTTGACAGAAAATTTTGGACAAGATGAGGAAATAGTCTAAAGACGAAATATTGACAGAAAAACAAGGTATGCTATAATCGAATCATCTGTTATGGCATACCTTTATTATATAAATCCTGAAAGGGTGTATCTATGTCAAAATCCGAACGTAAAAAGCGCAAGGTAATATACTATGAAAATGAACTCACGGACGATTTTGCGAAGATGGGCATTGAAATAAAGCCGCTTCGTGAAAACTACCGCTATATTCATCGAGGTCTGCTGTGGAGACTGTTTTCGTTTATTCTGTACAGAATCATCGGTCAGCCGCTTGCATGGCTTTATACAAAGATTGTTCCGCTTCATCGTTTTAAAAATCGAAAGGCGATTTTTAAGGTCGGCTTGTCGGGCGCATATATCTATGCCAACCATACAAATTTTATCCTCGACGCATTCCTGCCGAACCTGCTAAGGCGTTTCCGCAGGGGATATATAGTTGTTGGACCGGATACGATGTCTGTTCCGGGACTTAACAATATTGTCGAAATGCTTGGCGCAATTCCGCTCGGTTCAACGCTCAAGCAGAAAAAGGAAATGGTGAACTGCGTAAAAACAAGGATTCGCCAGAGAAATTTTGTAACAATCTATCCGGAGGCGCATATGTGGCCGTATTATACGGGCATACGTCCGTTTACCGACGCATCGTTCAGCTATCCTGCGCACACAATTACGCCTGTTTTTGCAATGACAACTTGTTATCAGAAGAGAAAAATCGGAGCTTTTCCTAAAACGGTGACATATATTGACGGTCCGTTCTATCCCGATGAAAGTTTGCCGGTGGCAGAAAGGAAAAAGAAGCTGAGAGATCAGTGCTATAACGCAATGAAATCCCGTGCCGAGGAGAACTCGACCTACGAATACAGAATTTACAGAAAAAAAGAGGATTAAGACAACACCGCGCAACTGAGGTGCACGCATTGATGCTATACAAAGTGAATAATCTGTTAAATTTGTAATAGATATTGATTAGTGAAAAAAATATGATATAATAGGCTTAGCAATGAATTATTTTGTTGCAAAAGGAGGAAAAACAATGACAAGACAGCAGATTAAGGCAATGGCGAGAGCTCAGCTCGGAAATCAGATTTTCGGCAACACATGGCTCATTGCCGTTGTGGTAGCGGTAATTCAGACGGCTATCGCTTACCTCGTTAACGCTATCCCCGTAATCGGTCAGATCGCCTCGCTCTTGTTGTCGGGACCTGTCGCTTACGGCGTTTCGGCAATGTTTCTTAAGCAGACCCGCACGGGCGAAAAAATGGACATCGGAGATATCTTCAACGGATTCAGAGAGGATTTTTCAAACACATTCCTTATCGGTCTTATGACGACAATCTTCACGATGCTTTGGAGTTTGCTCTTTATCATTCCGGGTATCGTTAAAGCATTGTCATACTCAATGGCAATGTATATCAAGGTCGATCATCCCGACTATGACTGGAAACAGTGTATAGACGAAAGTCAGCGTATGATGCAGGGCCACAAGGGAGAACTTTTCGTTCTTAATCTCAGCTTCATCGGCTGGATGATCGTCGGCGCTTTCTGTGCAGGAATCGGCGGTTTCTGGGTAAATGCCTATATGCAGGCGGCTACTTCTCAGTTCTATGAAAATCTTAGAAGAAGTGAAATTACAGACAGAGTTGAGAACACTGATCCGCAGTTTACCGCATACGTTTCCGACGATCGGCAGAACTGAATTTAAAACACAATCCGTCCGTTTGGAAATATTTCCGAACAGGCGGATTTTCTTTGCAATTGTTATTTTATATGGTATAATATTTGAATAATTAAAGAAAAAGGTGATTGAAGTGATACACGTAAGCAAGCCGATGACGGATCTGCCGAAAGAATATAAAACTCCGTTGCAGGAAATGACATATAAATTTCTCGACGAAAATAATATCCCGTTCAGCCGTGTTGAAAATGACGAGGCGGTAACAATGGAGGATTGCATTGAAATTGACAAGGCGCTCGATATGAAAACGGTCAAAACGCTTTTCCTTTGCAACCGTCAGAAAACAAGTTTCTATCTTTTTGTAACGGCAGGCGATAAGCCCTTTGTCACAAAGGATTTCAGTCACGCCCTCGGAATTTCAAGGGTGTCCTTTGCCTCGGCGGAAATGCTTGATGAAATTATCGGCACAAAGGTCGGTGCAACAACAATCTTCGGAGTGCTCCGCAGGGAGGCGGAGAACGTCCGTGTAGTTTTCGATAAAGCGGTCTGCGACGATGAATGGTACGGCTGTTCCGACGGAACAACAACGGGATATATGAAACTCAGAACAGACGATATTCTCAATAAGCTCCTGCCGTATTCAAAGCATACATATGAGGTTATTGAGGTCTGAGACACACTGAAAGCATTTTTATTTGCAAAATCTGCTTTTTTATGGCAGATCAGGCAATAAAAAGTTGAAAAAATTGCCCTAATAATGTTTACATCCGGAAATAAACGTGTTATTATTATGGGTGGTAATTAGATTGCTATTAACTTTACAAGGAGGAACAAAGAATGGCAAGAAAAAAGTTAACCATGGATGGTAACACCGCTGCCGCTCACGTATCATATGCGTTTACGGAAGTTGCCGGTATCTATCCTATCACTCCGTCAAGCCCGATGGCAGACTACGTTGATCAGTGGTCGGCTCAGGGTCGTAAGAACATCTTCGGTACAACTGTAAAGGTTGCCGAAATGCAGTCAGAAGCAGGCGCTTCGGGTACTGTTCACGGTTCCCTTGCAGCAGGTGCACTCACAACGACTTATACGGCGTCACAGGGTCTTCTCCTTATGATCCCGAATATGTATAAGATCGCAGGCGAGCTCCTTCCCTGCGTATTCCATGTATCGGCTCGTTGCGTTGCGTCTCACGCCCTCAACATCTTCGGCGATCATTCAGACGTTTATGCCTGTCGTCAGACCGGATGCGCAATGCTCTGCGAATCCAGCGTGCAGGAAGTTATGGATTTAACACCGGTTGCACACCTTGCAGCATTAAAGGGTAAAGTTCCGTTCATCAACTTCTTCGACGGTTTCCGTACATCTCACGAGATTCAGAAGATCGAAGTTTGGGATTATGAGGATCTTAAAGAAATGTGCGATATGGACGCAGTTGAGGCGTTCAGAAAGCGCGCCTTAAATCCTGAGCACCCCGTAATGCGCGGCTCTCACGAAAACGGAGATATTTTCTTCCAGCACCGCGAGGCCTGCAATAAGTATTACGACGCTATCCCCGATATCGTTGAAAAGTATATGAACAAGATCAACGATAAGATCGGCACCGACTATAAGCTCTTTAACTACTACGGTGCACCCGATGCCGAAAAGGTTATTGTGGCTATGGGCTCTATCTGCGACGTTGCGGAAGAGGTTATAGATTACTTAACCGCAAAGGGCGAAAAGGTAGGTCTTGTAAAGGTACGTCTTTACCGTCCTTTCAAAGCGGACAAGCTGGTTGCGGCTATTCCGTCCACCGTTAAGAAGATCGCAGTGCTTGACAGAACTAAAGAACCCGGCGCTTTGGGCGAGCCGCTTTATCTTGATGTTGTTGCCGCTCTTGCAGAAGAAGGCAGACATATTGACGCTGTTGTCGGCGGCAGATACGGTCTCGGCTCTAAGGACACACCGCCTTCAAGCATTTTTGCTATTTACAAGGAACTTGATAAGGCTGAGCCCAAGCACAACTTCACCATCGGTATTAACGATGATGTTACCAACCTTTCACTCCCCGAGGAGGAAGCTCCGAACACCGCGGCAGAGGGTACTATTGAATGTAAATTCTGGGGTCTCGGCGGCGACGGTACCGTTGGCGCTAACAAAGACTCCATTAAGATTATCGGCGACCATACCGATAAATACGTTCAGGCTTACTTCCAGTATGACTCGAAGAAGACCGGCGGTATTACCATTTCTCACCTGCGTTTCGGCGATAAGCCGATAAAGAGCCCCTATTACATAAACAAGGCTGACTTTGTTGCCTGCCACAACCCGTCTTATGTAACAAAGGGCTACAAGATGGTTAATGACGTTAAGCCCGGCGGCGTATTCCTTATTAAC
The DNA here is from genome assembly GCA_900554995.1 of uncultured Ruminococcus sp. Taxonomy (GTDB): domain Bacteria; phylum Bacillota; class Clostridia; order Oscillospirales; family Acutalibacteraceae; genus CAG-488. The sequence goes on from USJJ01000001.1 coordinate 21,717, forward strand.
TGCCAGTGGAATCTTGACGAGCTTAACCACCATATGCCGGCTGAAGCTAAGCGCTATATCGCCAAGAATAACATTCAGCTTTACACCGTAAATGCTATTGACATTGCGGCTGAAATCGGTCTCGGTAAGCGCACCAACACCGTTTTGCAGTCCGCTTTCTTCTCGCTTTCAAAGGTTCTTCCCGAGGCTGAGGCTATCGGCTATATGAAGGAAAAAGCCCAGAAGTTTATGAAGAAGGGCAAAGAGATAGTTGAAATGAACGAAAAGGCTATCGACGCAGGCGCTACCGCTTACGTTAAAATTGACGTTCCGGCTGACTGGGCAAATGCTGTGGACAACACCGCCCCCGTTAAGGAAGAGGGTCCTGCAAAGCTCGTTAAAATGGTTGACGATATAATGAAGCCCGTAGGCCTTATGAACGGCGATTCACTGCCTGTTTCTACATTTGTAGACTATGCTGACGGTACGTTTGAGCAGGGCGCGTCCGCTTATGAGAAACGCGGCGTTGCGGTTATGGTTCCTGAGTGGAACCCCGATACCTGCGCTAAGTGCAATAAGTGCGCGTTTGTTTGCCCGCACGCTACAATCCGCCCGTTTGTTCTGACCGATGAAGAAGTGGCTGCTGCACCCGCTACCTTAAAGGTTGCACCCAAGCCGTTCCTTAAGACGGATTACAAGTACGCTTTAACCGTTTCCCCGCTTGATTGTATGGGCTGCGGAGTTTGTATAGGTGTATGTCCGACCAACTCCCTTAAAATGGTTCCGCAGGAATCGCAGCTTGAAGAGCAGAAGTCTTTCGATTACTGCGTAGCAAAGGTAACCGAGAAGAAGGACGTTGCGACCGACGCAAACGTTATCACCTCTCAGTTCAAAAAGCCGCTGCTTGAATTCTCAGGCTCCTGCGCCGGCTGCGCCGAGACCTCTTATGCACGTCTCATTACTCAGCTCTTCGGCGACAGAATGTATATTTCAAACGCTACCGGCTGCTCGTCCATTTGGGGC
>USJJ01000002.1 GCA_900554995.1 uncultured Ruminococcus sp.
TGATAATTCCGTCGGAGGAGATGAGAATGATGTCATTATCATCACTGACAGATGTAACTGCGGCAACATCGCCGTTCTTTTCTGTATGGTAATTGATAAGGCCCTTGCCGCCTCTGGACTGAACACGGTAATTGTCAAAGTCGCTGACACGTCCAAAGCCCGTTTCGCTGACGGTGAGGATAGATTTACCTTCTTCAACAGTTGCAACGCCGATAACCTCATCGCCTTCGGCAAGCTCAATTGCCTTAACTCCTCGTGCGGTTCTGCCTATCGGTCGCGCGTCGTTCTCATTGAAACGAATGGACATACCTTTCTTGGTCGCAACAATGATATCGTCGTTTCCCTTTGTCATCTTGACCCATGCGAGCTCGTCGCCCTCATCAAGAGTGATGGCGATAACACCTGTGCGGCGGATATTAGCGTACTCGGTAACTGCCGAACGCTTGATAATACCGTTGCGCGTAAACATACAAAGATATTTGTAATCGTCCCCTCTGCCGCAGTTCATCGAAGAGATTGTCTCTCCGCCTTCAAGCGGAAGCAGGTTGACTATATTCATACCCTTACTGGTTCGTGAACCCTCGGGGATTTCATAACCCTTGAGTCTGAATGTTCTGCCCTTTGAGGTGAAGAATGCAATATGGTCATGGGTCGAAGCGGTGAACATCGTCTTAACGATATCGTCCTCGCGTCTTGTAAGGCCCTTAATTCCTTTACCGCCTCTGCGCTGAGTCTGGTACTCGGACATCGGAATACGCTTAATATAGCCGAAATCGGTAAGAGTAAATACGCAGGTTTCCTCGGGAATAAGATCCTCGATATCAACCTCGCCGGAAACGTTCATTATCTCCGTGCGGCGGTCGTCGCCGTATTTATCGGCAATCTCCATAGCCTCTGCCTTAACAAGTCCGAGGAGCTTATGCTCGTCACCGAGAAGCTCGAGAAATTCGGCAATCTTTGCTTTAAGCTCGGCAAGCTCGTCCTCAATCTTGATTCTTTCAAGGCCGGTCAACTGGCCGAGACGCATCTGAACTATCGCCTGTGCCTGAACATCGTCAAGGCCGAAGCGGGTCATGAGGGCTTCTTTACCTTCGTTGACGCTCTTTGAATTACGAAGAATATTGATAACCTCGTCGATAAAATCAAGAGCAGTGAGAAGTCCTTCAAGAATATGCGCTCTGTCCTGAGCCTTTTTAAGGTCGTACTGAGTTCTTCTCGTAACAACTTCCTTCTGGAAATCAATATAATTCTGAAGAATCTCCTTGAGAGTAAGAATTTTCGGCTCACCGTTGACAATTGCAAGAAGAATTACGCCGAAGGTTGTTTGAAGCTGAGTGTAAGAATAAAGCTGATTGAGAACAACCTGCGGATTTGCATCACGCTTGAGGTCGATTGAAATGTGCATACCTGCCTTTGAAGAATAATCATTGATATCTGAGATACCCTCAATTTTCTTATCCTTGACAAGATCTGCTATGCTCTCAATAAGTCTTGCTTTATTAACGTTATAAGGAATTTCGGTAACCTTGATCTCAAAACGGCCGTTCTTTTTCTCAACGATTTCCGCACGGGCACGGACAACTATCTTTCCGCGGCCTGTTGCATAAGCGGCTCTCATTCCCGAGCGACCCATAATAATGCCGTAGGTCGGGAAATCGGGTCCCTTGATGTGCTCCATAAGCTCGTCGAGCGAAGCATCGGGATTGTCAATGAGGCAGCACATTCCGTCAATGACCTCACGGAGGTTGTGCGGCGGAATATTCGTCGCCATACCGACGGCGATACCCATTGAACCGTTTACAAGAATATTCGGGAAACGTGAGGGAAGGACTGTCGGCTCCTTGAGTCTGTCATCGTAGTTTGTTGTAAAATCTATTGTGTTCTTGTCGATATCGGTCAGCATTTTGAGAGCCATTTTGCTCATTCTCGACTCGGTATATCGGTAAGCAGCCGGCGGGTCGCCGTCAATCGAACCGAAGTTACCGTGACCGTCAACAAGAGTGTATCTCATTGAAAAGCTCTGCGCAAGACGAACCATTGCGTCATAAACGGAAGCGTCACCGTGGGGATGATAGCGACCGAGAACCGAACCGACTGTGTCGGCGCACTTACGATAAGCCTTGTCGGGAGTCAGGTTGTTTTCATACATTGTATAAAGTATACGGCGGTGAACCGGTTTCAAGCCGTCACGCACGTCGGGCAATGCACGGGAAACAATAACCGACATTGAATAGTCAAGGAAGGCTTTTCTGACTTCCTTATTGATATCTACATTATATATGGTGGTATTCTCCAGATTTTCTTTGAAGTTTTCATCCGGATGATAACCGTCCTGCTTAGCCATGTCTGTTTCCCTCCTTTATACATCAAGATTCTGAACGTACTTGGCGTTCTTTTCTATAAAATCACGGCGAGGCTCAACCTTGTCACCCATAAGAATGGAGAAGGTTTCGTCAGCCTCCATTGCGTCCTCAAGAGTAACGCGGAGCATGATTCTTGTTTTCGGATCCATGGTGGTCTCCCAAAGCTGAATGGGATCCATCTCACCGAGACCTTTGTATCTCTGAATGTCGCAGCCGCCGCCCATTTCTTCCGTTAGTCTGTCACGCTCCTCATCTGAGAAGGCATAAACGTGCTTTTTGCCCTTGCTGACCTTGAAAAGAGGCGGCTGGGCGAGATAAACGTGACCCATATCAAGCAGAGGTCTCATATATCTGAAAAAGAATGTCAGCAGAAGCGTTCTGATATGAGCACCGTCGACATCGGCATCCGCCATGATAACGACCTTGTCATATCTGAGCTTGTTTATATCGAAATCTTCGCCTATACCCGTACCGAGAGCGGTAACGATCGGGATAAGTTTTTCGTTTGTAATAACCTTATCAAGGCGTGACTTTTCAACGTTGAGCATCTTTCCCCAAAGAGGAAGAATAGCCTGGAACTGTCTGTCACGACCCTCTTTGGCGGAGCCGCCTGCCGAATCACCCTCGACGATGTAAAGCTCGGTGCTGTCCGCACTCTTTTCGGTGCAGTCCGCGAGCTTGCCGGGGAGCGAATTGCTTTCAAGCGCACCTTTACGTCGTGCAAGGTCACGTGCCTTTCTTGCGGCTTCTCTTGCTCTTGATGCGTCGAGAGCCTTGGAAAATATCGCTTTTGCAACGGACGGATTTTCCTCAAAATATGTCATCAGCTTATCATAAACGAGCGATGAAACAATACCTGTCATTTCCGTATTGCCAAGTTTGCCCTTGGTCTGACCCTCGAACTGAGCCTCGGTCAGCTTAACGCTGATGACTGCGGAAAGTCCCTCACGAACATCCTCACCCGAGAGCTTTTTGTCACTGTCCTTGAGTATGCCGTATTTTCGTCCGTAATCGTTGAAAACACGGGTCAGAGCGGTTTTAAATCCTGTTTCGTGAGTACCGCCGTCGACGGTGTGAACATTATTTGCAAAGGAAAGAATGATTTCGTTGTAGCTGTCATTATATGCCATCGCAACCTCGGCGTATTTGTCGCCGACGGTCGTTGAAATGTGAATCGGGGGTGTGTGAAGCGGGGTAAGCGCACGGCTTGTGTTGATGTATTCAACAAAGCTGGACAGACCGCCCTCATAGCAGTAAACCTTTTCAACAACATTTTCGGGATCTCTCGAATCCTTAAGCTTTATTGAAAGTCCTGCGTTGAGAAATGCCGACTCGCGAAGTCGCCTTTCGAGAACGTCAAAATCGTATTCGGTGGTTTCGGTGAAAATTTCGGGATCCGGCTTGAAACGGATAAGAGTACCTGTCTCGTCCGTATCGCCGATAATCTTCATATCGCAAACGGCGTTGCCGCGTGAAAATTTCTGATAGTGAACATGTCCGTCACGGGAAACCTCGGCCTCCATCCACTCGGAAAGAGCGTTAACAACCGATGAACCGACGCCATGCAGGCCGCCGGAAACCTTGTAGCCGCTGCCGCCGAACTTACCGCCTGCGTGCAGAACGGTGAGAACGACCGTCAAAGTCGGTATACCCATTTTCTCGTGCATTGCAACCGGTATACCACGGCCGTTATCACGGACTGAAATTATATTACCGGGGAGAATTTCAACCTCAATGTGGGTACAGAAGCCTGCGAGAGCCTCGTCGATCGAGTTATCGACGATTTCATAAACAAGGTGATGCAGGCCTCTCGGACCTGTCGATCCGATATACATACCCGGTCTTTTACGAACAGCTTCGAGACCTTCGAGAACCTGTATTTGATCGGCGCCGTATTCCTCGGTGACGACCGTATCCATAGCGTCGTCGAGCAGCTCTTCGCCGCTCACCTCTGCCACGGCTATAATAGGTTCGTTTTTTTCTTCGTTTGCCACGGTTAATTACCTCCGTTCAGTGTGTTCATAAAAGATGGCATCTTTTTCTGCTTCTTGGGTTTGTAAAGAGGCGGATGCTCGAGCTTTGCTCTTACCGATGATTTTCTGAGCAGCTTGTTTGTCTCAATAACGGAGAGAGTCATATCGTCCATATAGTCAACGCAGTTTGCAAGGAGCTTTTCGTCGTCGTAGAGTGATCCGAGGATTGTAACAACAATGATGCTCTGGACCTGATTAGTGCCGTCGTTATAAATCTCGTTAAACATATTGAAGAGTTTTCTCATCTGGATCGGATCGTTGCGCTGGACGGTCTCACGAACCTTTGCGTTACCGTAGTTGAGAAAGAAATCGTCGGCAAGAAATTCGCCGTATTTTGTAACGTTGGCTCTGTATATCTCCTTGAGCTCGGGATAAATTGTAACAAATCTGCTTCCGAGAGTGTTGGAGTCGTAGTATGCCGCACCGCTCTTTGCCTCAGCCTTTGAAACAGGCTGTGGGAGCTTCTTTGAGCTCTTGTTTTTATTTCCGTAGACCTCGATAATACCGTCGCAGAAATCATTGACAAGATATTTGATATCCTTGCTGTCCGCTGTTTCAGGATTGAAGAGTGTCATAGTGATTTTCTTGTAGTCGTCGTCAACAGCCACCGCCGCCTGCGACTGGGCACAGAGCAGGGAAATCTTTCCCTCGAGAAATTCAACCTTTGCGGATCCTTTCTTGCCGGTATATGTGAGCACCGAACTGCCGTTTTTTACAGCAACCGGAACAGCACCCTTTTCGGTGCCGTCGGGAATCACAACACTGAAGCCGTGATCGTTCATTGTGCTTTCAATGCCTTTCATTATCAAACCGAAAGCCTCGTTAAGTTCCATGTCTTTTTCTCCTTAAAATAAGCATAATTATACTACTGTACATAACAAGTAAGATTATATCATATAAATAGTTTTTTGTCACTATTTTTTTGCAAATTTGTATGGAGAAATATCATTGAAAGTCAATTTTTCTTGACTTGATTTGACTATTATGTTAACATAAACTACTGTGTATAGGTATGGAAACCGCAGATTGAGCCTTGACACTTTTTTCAGCGGCTGATTTACAGTAAAAACACCGAAAAATACCTGTTAATAATACTTCATTTTAGGATGTGACTCCAATGAAAAATGCGCTTATTCTTTTCGGCGGCGTTTCGAGCGAACACGATGTTTCGGTCGTTTCCGCACGCTCCGTAATCGAAAACACACCGAGGGATAAATATAACCTTATCCTTATCGGAATCACCAAGGACGGTCGCTGGTTCAAGTATGACGGCGATGTTGCAAATCTCCCCGAGGACAAGTGGCTTGACGACAGCGAGCACCTGACAAGGGCGATTGTCTCGCCCGACCGTGAGGATCACGGAATACTTGTTTTCAACGAGGACGGAATTGAAAAAATTCATATCGACGTTGTTTTCCCGGTGCTCCACGGCAAGAACGGCGAGGACGGAACAATTCAGGGCTTTTTCCAGCTTGCGGGTATTCCGTTTGTCGGCTGTGATATGCTTTCTTCCGCCTGCTGTATGGATAAGGCAATGACAAATACCCTTGCCGACGCCGCAGGCATCCCGCAGGCGAAGTGGCTCGGCTTCACAAAATACGAATACGACAAGGCTCCCGAAGAGTACAATAAAAAGGCTGAGGATTATCTCGGATTTCCGATCTTCGTCAAGCCGGCAAATGCAGGCTCATCGGTCGGCGTAACCAAAGCTGTTGATGCCGATACGCTCAAAAAGGCAATTGACAAGGCCTTCAACGAGGACAGCAAAATCGTCCTTGAAGAGGGAGTCAACGGTATGGAGGTTGAGTGTGCCGTTCTCGGCAACGAAGAGCCGATAGCTTCAATCTGCGGCGAGATAGTTCCCTGCAACGATTTTTACGATTATGAGGCAAAGTACATCAACCCGTCAAGCGAACTTCATATTCCTGCAAGATTATCGCAGGGGAAAATAGAAGAGGTCAGGGTGGCGGCTTGCAACGCATACAAGGCTCTCGGATGCAGCGGACTTGCAAGAGTAGATTTCTTTGTAAGACACAGCGACGGAAAAGTTATGCTTAACGAGCCGAACACAATTCCGGGCTTTACTTCAATCTCAATGTATCCGAAGATGTTTGCCGCATCGGGCATTCCGTACAGTGAGCTGATTGACAGACTTCTCACCCTCGCAATGGAGAAGTGGGTCAAATGAACTGTCTGATCAATATCCACGATATGCACCTGACCGACGGTAAACCCGAACGCTCGGAGATGATAACAAATGCCGAAATAGAGGGCACTGTTGCAAATTATACCGTGAAATACGACGAGCCGTCCGACGAGATGAAAGGCTGTAAAACCACGATCAGAGTAGTTGACGGTGCAAGTGTTGAAATAGTCCGTGAGGGCGCATACAACACGGTGATGAAGATCGAAAAGGGCAGACGCAATATCTGTTGCTACTCGACGCCTGTGGGAAATATCTTCATGGGGATTTCCGCAAATGCCGTGACCTCCGAATTTGTCAACGGAAGGTTCCGAAAGCTCGACTTTGCATATGAGCTCGACGCCGACGGAACGCTCCTGAGCAAGAACAGAATCAGGATAACGTTGGAGAGAAAATAGATTTTAGATATATATTCAAAAAATAACAATTCCTCAAACCGAAAGGAATGATGTAAATGTCATATATAGTAAATAAGGTTCGGGATGACCTAAAAAAAATAATTGCCGATGCCGCCGCAATGGCTGCGGAAAAGGGCACGATTGCCGCCGTTCCGTCGGGTGCATTTAATGTTGAAATTCCTGCAGACAGAGCGAACGGCGATTTCTCAACCAATGCAGCTATGGCTTGGGCAAGAGAACTGAGAAATGCTCCGAGGAGGATCGCTGATGCAATTGTTGCCGAGGCAAATCCGGACGGCACATATTTTAACCGAGTTGAGGTCGCAGGTCCGGGATTTATCAATTTCTATCTCGGTGACCGCTACTATGCCGATATTCTCAAGGATATCCGTGCAAAGGGCAAGAATTACGGACGTTCTGACTACGGCAAGGGCAAGAAGATAAACGTTGAATTTGTTTCCGCCAATCCTACCGGTCCTATGCATATGGGTAACGCACGAGGCGGAGCTCTCGGCGACTGCCTTGCCGCAGTTCTCGACTGTGCAGGCTATGAGGTCAGCCGTGAGTTTTACATCAACGACGCCGGCAACCAGATTGATAAATTTGCGCTTTCGCTCGACGTAAGATATCAGCAGATTTATAAGGGCGAGGATGCGGTTGAACTTCCCGAGGACAGCTACCACGGCGAGGACATTAAGGTTCGTGCGCAGGAGTTTGCCGATGTTTACGGCGACAAGTATATAAATGCCGACGAATCCGAGCGCAGAAAGGCTCTCGTTGATTTTGCTTTGCCGAAAAATATTCAGGCGATGAAGGACAATCTTACAAAGTACAGAATCGAATATGATACATGGTTCCACGAGAGCGTCCTTCACAACGACGGCGAGCTTGCCGACACAATCGAACTTATGAAAGAAAAGGGCTTGACCTATGAAAAGGACGGCGCACTCTGGTACAAGAATATCGAGGTTCAGACAGAGCGCCTTAAAAAGCAGGGACTTTCTCAGGAAAATATAGACAAGCTCGAGCTTAAGGACGATGTTCTTATCCGTGCAAACGGAAATCCGACATATTTCGCCGCAGACATTGCCTATCATCGCAACAAACTTGCCGTAAGAAACTTTGATACGGCAATCGACGTATGGGGCGCAGACCATCACGGCCACGTTGCAAGAATGCAGGGCGCACTTGATGCAATCGGCGTCGGCGGCGACAGGCTGAATGTTATTCTGATGCAGCTTGTCCGTCTTACACGTGACGGCGAGGTTGTCAGAATGTCGAAGAGAACGGGCAAGGCGATCACTCTTGTCGATCTTTTGGAGGATATTCCTATCGACGCAGTAAGATTTCTCTTCAATATGAGAGAGCCGGGCTCGCAGATGGAGTTTGACCTTGATCTTGCCGTTGAACAGAGTGCACAGAACCCTGTCTATTACTGCCAGTATGCCCACGCAAGAATCTGTTCAATCATCAAAAAGCTCAAGGCTGAGGGCGTTGAACCCCGTGACTGCACCGAGGAGGAACTTGAAGCGCTCAAGGCCCCCGAGGAGCGTGAGCTTATCAGACATCTTGCAGGTCTCACAAATGAAATCATCAATTCCGCAAAGCTCTACGACCCCGCAAAGATCACACGCTATGTTGTCGATCTTGCAACTCTTTTCCATAAGTTCTACAATGCCTGCCGTGTCCAGTGCGACGATGAGGCTCTTATGCAGGCTCGTCTGTATCTTTGCATCTGCGTTAAGGATACGATCAAGAATATCCTTGAAATGCTTCGCATAACCGTTCCGGAGACCATGTGATTATATTATTATAAAAAACGTCTAAGGCCTAAGATCTGCCTTCTAAAATCTATTGTCGGAAAGGTCTGCGGAAATATGAAAATAAAAAGTAATAAAATAATATCTGCGATCGGCAAGGATTTAATTGCAAAGATGTTCTCATCGTGGTTCTTTATGGGTTCAATTCTTTTCCTTTTCAGCTCCGGAAGCACGATTGATGCAAAACTGTTTCAGTCCGTCAATCTTTTGATTGCGGCAGCCCTGTTCGTGGTGCTTTTTGCTGCTCAGACGGCGGTTGCAAGCCTTGTCGATAATGAAAAAACGATTCCGATTTTTGTCCTGATGTCGGTCAGTATGCTCTCGATTGAGGCGGCAATGAAGGTGACGGACAAGTTTGTTATTCTCGGCTTTGCCGCAGCGATATTTCTGGCGGCGAGATATGCGTATCTCAGCGGCTTAGAGATTAAAATCTCGTCAAAATGCACCGGTATTGTCACCGCCTGCGTTGTAATCGCATTCACGGTTTTGGTCTGTGCAATAATGGTTCTTCGCATAAAAATATACATTGCACCGAACTTTGATTTCGGAATTTTTTGCAACATTTTTTATAACCTCAAGGAGAGCTTTCAGCCGCTTGCAACCTGTGAAAGAGACAAGTTGCTTTCGCATTTTGCGGTTCACTTTTCTCCGATTCTCTATCTGCTTTTACCGATTTATTATATTTTTCCTTATGCCGAGACGCTTAATATAGCGCAGGTGATAATTCTATTCAGCGGTATTGTTCCGCTGTTGCTGATAATGAAAAAATATAACCTCGGCAATGCAGTGAAAATGTTCCTTGCAACGGCTTTTATCGCTTATCCTGCCGTCAGCTACGGCAGTATTTACGATTTCCACGAGAATTGTTTTATCCTGCCGCTGCTTTTGTGGTTGTTCTATTTCTATGAAAAGGATAAGAAAATTCCGATGTTTATCTTCGCTTTTCTCGTCCTTACGGTCAAGGAAGAGGCTTTCGCCTATGTGTTCATCTTCGCTCTGTACATAATGCTTGCCAAAAAGGATTACAAAAAAGGCGCCTTGCTTATGGCTCTTTCACTTGTTTGGTTCGGACTTGCCGTGCTTTACATTTCACATCTCGGCGAGGGCATTATGTCAAACAGATTTGCCAACCTCAAACAGCCCGATGAAGGACTTTTGGGAGTCATTAAGACGGTGTTCAAAACGCCTGAGCTTGTCATCAACGAGCTTTTCAGAAGCAGCGCAAGCGATTCGGGCAAGCTGATTTATATTCTTCAGCTCCTTGTTCCGCTGGCGATGATTTCGTTTATGACGAAGAGGTTTTCAAGGCTTATACTTATTTGTCCGCTGCTTATAAACCTGCTTTCGGATTATTATTATCAGTGCGATCTCGGCAAACAGTATTCGTTCGGAATAACGGCGTTTCTTTTCTATGCCGCCGCAATCAATCTCTCGGAAATGAAAGAGAGGAAGGGCGGATTCCTCGCGTTTTCCGCCGCAATTGTCAGCATTGTTATGATGCTTTCATTGATGTATCCGAGGCTGACAGGATATGCGCTGACCTATCGTGTCGGCAAAGCTAACTACGATCGGATCACCGAGGTGATTGAGGAGATCCCAGATGATGCAAGCGTGACGGCTTCAACGTTTTTTGTCCCGAAACTGTCTCAGCGAAAGGTTATCTATGAGCAGTATTATCATAAGACTGTCGATACCGATTACCTTGTGCTTGACCTCAGAGGCTCAAATTCAACCAAAATTGCCGAAATCGAGCAGCCCTATATTGATGCAGGGTATAAAATGATTGTCAACGACGAGGGACTCATAAGAGTTTACGAAAAAAATTAAAATCCTGAAAAAAACACCCACAGACCTTCAAAATCTGTGGGTGTTCGTGCATCTTAAATTATTTTCTCAAGGGTTCGGTGTGCCAAATGTCACGTGCATATTCTTTGATCGCTCTGTCGCAGGCAAAACGTCCTGCTCCGGCAATATTCATAAGCGACATTCTGTTCCACGTCTCTCTGTCGGCGAAGAGCTTTTCTGCTTTAGCCTGAGCCGCCTTGTAGTCCGCAAAATCGGCAAGAACCATATACGGATCGTGATGAGTGATCGTACCGCCGATCTCGGGGAATACCTTGCCGTTAATTCCTCCGTTGATGAAATCGACAACCTTGCGGATATCGGCATTGTTCTGATAGTAATTCATAGGATTGTATCCGACACGCTTGAGCTCGTTCACCTCGGGGGTGCTCATACCGAAGATTATGATGTTGTCATCGCCGACTGCCTCGTGAATCTCAACGTTTGCACCGTCCATTGTGCCGAGTGTAATTGCTCCGTTGATCATCAGCTTCATATTGCCGGTGCCGCTTGCCTCGGTTCCCGAGAGGGAAATCTGCTCGCTGATGTCGGCGGCGGGCATAAGGTTCTCGGCCATTGTGACGTTGTAGTCCTCAAGATATACGACCTTGAGTCTGCCTCTTACGTCGGGATCGTTGTTGATTAGATCGCCGAGAGAGCAGATGAAGCTGATAATTTTCTTAGCCATAAAGTAGCCGGGAGCTGCCTTTGCGGCGAAAATATATGTGTGAGGAGTAAAATCTCCGTCCGGATTTTCCTTGATTGCAAGGTACTTTGAAAGGATGTGGAATGCGTTGAGGTGCTGACGTTTGTATTCGTGCAGTCTCTTGACCTGAACATCAAAGATCGACGTGGGATCAAGTTCAACTCCGTTTGATTTCTTGACAAGCTCGGCAAGTCTTTCCTTGTTATGGAGCTTGATTTTTTCAATCTTCTTGAGAACCTCGGCGTCGGTTGCATAGGGCTTGAGCTTTTCAAGCTCGTCACCGTTGTAAACAAAGCCGTTGCCGATAAGGCCTGTAATGAGCTTCGTCAGCTCGGGGTTCGACTGGCAGAGCCAGCGGCGGTGAGCAATACCGTTTGTGACATTTGTGAACTTGTCGGGAGTGAGCGAATAGAAATCCTTGAAAACGCTCTCCTTGAGAATTTCCGAGTGAAGAGCGGAAACGCCGTTCACGCAGTGCGAGCCTGCAACGGACATATTCGCCATTCTGACAACTCCGTTTGATACGATTGCCATACGCTCAACCTTATCGGCGTCACCCGTAGCGTTCCAGACATAGCTGCGGAAGCGATTGTCGATCTCCTTTGTGATCTCATAAATTCTCGGAAGAAGTCTCTTGAAGAGATCCTCGGGCCAGCACTCGAGAGCCTCAGCCATAACGGTGTGATTTGTATATGCGACAGTGTCCGTAACGATCTTCCAAGCCTCGTCCCAACCGTAGCCGCAGTCGTCAAGGAGAATTCTCATAAGCTCAGGAATTGCGAGCGTCGGATGAGTGTCGTTGATATGAATTGCTATTTTATCGGCAAGATTTTCAACCGTACCGTAAACTCTCAGGTGATTGTTGATGATATCCTGAATTGAAGCGGAAACAAGGAAATACTGCTGGCGAAGTCTGAGACTCTTTCCCTCGGGATGATTGTCGGAGGGATAGAGAACCTTACTGATAACCTCCGCCATTGCGTTCTGCTCCATTGCACGCATATAATCGCCCTGATTGAACATATCCATATCAAGGCCCGGGGCCTTTGCGCTCCAAAGACGGAGAACGCTGATGCCCTTGCCATCCTTGCCGGAAACATACATATCGTAGGGGATCGCCTGTACCTTGTTGCAGTCACGCTGTTCAACGTGGTGGTACTGATTGTCCCAGCTCTCGTCAACCCAGCCCTCAAAGAGAACATCAACGGCCTCCTCCTCACGGGGAACAAGCCAAACGTCACCGCCGGGGAGCCAGAAATCGGGGAGTTCGGTCTGCCAGCCGTCGACGAGCTTCTGCTTGAAAATACCGTATTCGTAAAGAATCGAATAGCCCTTTGCAAAATATCCCTGACTTGCAAGACCGTCAAGGTAGCAGGCTGCAAGTCTGCCGAGACCTCCGTTGCCGAGACCTGCATCCGGCTCGCAGTCATAAAGCTTGTTGAGCTTTATACCGAAATCCTTGAGTGCGGATTCCATTGTTTTTGTGAGATTGAGATTGTAAAGGTTGTTCTTGAGTGAACGACCCATGAGAAATTCCATGCAAAGGTAGTAGATCTTCTTTGAATCCGATTTCTTCGCCTCGTTGTGAAATTCCTTTCTGCCCTGCATCATCATATCACGAAGAATAAGGGCGATCGCTTTATAATAATGCTCATAGGTAGCTTCCTCGGGTGAAACGCCGTAGAAATGTGAGAGCTTATTGACGATAAGCTCTTTTGCTTCCTTTTTTGTAAGTTTATAGTTCATAAAAAGCCTCCAATACTTTATCCGATTTTATTTTATACCATTTTCCGAAAAATTACAACACTTTATTTGAACTTGCCTATACGAATTTATACCCCATATTTTATGCAATTAAACGAAAAATTACTATTAATATAGCATAATAGAACAATAAATATAAAAAGTCACCAAAAATAACCGTAATTTACCTTACAAATGAAAGTAGTCGTCGCCCGAAAAGCATATTTATTGACAAAAAAATATTAAAAAACCCTTTATCGAAAAAGATTTTTATAGTATAATGATATTATAATCTTAATATTTGCGAAGTTATGCGCAATTATTCTGCGGAGGTATGGTTATGGGAAAAAACAAAGTCAGGCTCACGATCGGAGGCTTGGATTATTATATCACGACCGATGAGGATATCGCCTATATGAAAAATCTCGGTGAGGATCTTGACGATGAGATTACGGGTCTGATTCACGATCATCCGAGGCTTTCTCAGGTTCAGGCGGCTGTTCTCAGCGCCCTTGACTATGCCGACAGACTTAAACAAGCGGAAAAATCAAATGACTTTTTGAAATCACAGATTCAGATGTATATGGAGGATGCCGCCAAGGCAAAGACCGAGGCAGAGATGGCTCGCCGTGAGGCTGAGCGTATGACAAGGGATCTCAGAAGTATACGCCGTACACTTGAAGAAAAGGAAATGTTATGATAAAACCTGAAATTCTTGCGCCTGCCGGTTCGCCCCAGGCGCTTATTGCAGCGGTTCGCAGCGGAGCGGATGCCGTTTATCTCGGCGTGAAGAGCCTTAATGCACGCCGAGGTGCGGAAAATTTTGACAGCGAACAGCTTAAAGAGGCGGTAGCCTACTGCCATAAGCACAATGTTAAGGTGCATCTTACCTTGAATACACTCGTCTCGGACGGCGAGCTTGAAACCGCTCAGGAGACGGTGCGCCTTGCCTGCGAATCGGGCGTCGACGCAATCATCGTACAGGATATCGGCCTTGCCGAGCTCATTCACCGTACCGCACCCGATATGCCGCTTCATGCATCGACCCAGATGTCTGTTCAGACTGCGGCAGGTCTCAAAAGACTGAAAAAGCTCGGATTCACCCGTGCCGTTCTTCCACGTGAAATGTCAAAGGAAGAAATCAAAAAGCTGTGTGAAAGCTCACCGATTGAGCTTGAATGTTTTGTTCACGGAGCGTTGTGTATGTGCGTTTCGGGTCAATGCCTTTTCAGTGCGGTTCTCGGCTCGAGAAGCGGAAACAGGGGCGCTTGCGCTCAGCCGTGCCGCCTGCCGTTCTCCGTTGAAAACGGAACGGGACATGATCTCAGTCTCAAGGATCTTTCCTTGATAGATTATATTAACGAAATGACGGAAATGGGCGTGTGCTCGTTTAAAATTGAGGGCAGAATGAAGCGTCCGGAATACGTTGCCGCAGCGGTCAAGGCTTGCCGCAACAGCGTGGACGGTGTGACGGATAATGCGCTCAGGGATGACCTGCGATCGGTTTTCTCCCGTTCGGGTTTCACGGACGGCTATTACAGAAACAGACTCGGCTATGATATGTTCGGAATCCGCCGCAAGGACGATGTCACCGCCGCTTCGGGCGTTCTCAAAAAACTCGAAAAGCTCTATGAAAAGGAAAAGGCGGATACAAGAATTGTCTTTGCCTTTACCTCCGTAAGAGGTGAGCCGATATCGCTTGCCGCACGTGCAGGCTCAAAGAACGCTTTCGCCGAGGGAGAAATTCCGCAGGATGCGATGAACAAAGCCACAACGGCGGATTCGGTGAAGAAGCAGCTTTCAAAGGTCGGCGGAACAAGATTTGTCTGCGGCGATATTGATATCGAGCTTGATGACGGGCTCTTTATTCCTGCTTCGGAAATTAACAGGCTGCGTCGTGAGGTTATCGAAAAGCTCGATGAGGATAAAACACCGGAGATCGGCTTTACACCCGAATATGTCAAGATCAGTCCGCACGTTCCGAACAGGAAACGGTTGATCTGTCGTTTTTCCGACATAGAAAGTATACCCGAAAATTGGGATTATATTGAGCAGGTGATTGTACCGCTCGGCGATGAGCGAAAAGTAAAAAAATCGCTCAGAGTCAGCGTTGAGGTGCCGAGAGGAATTTTCTCATCCGATGAAAAAATCCTTGAAAAACTTAAAAGCGCGAAGGATTACGGTATTACCGAGGCTTGGGCAGGAACTCTCGACGGAATAGTCCTGATTCAAAAGGCAGGGCTGAAGGCAAACGCCTTCCTCGGTTCCAATGTGTTCAATTCTCTTTCGGTTGAAACGCTTGAAAATATGGGCGTGAACCGTATTCTGCTTTCCCCGGAGCTGACATTGGCTCAGGCTCAGGCAATCGGCGGAAATGCGCCGAGGGGAGTTTTTGCTTACGGCAGACTTCCCCTGATGCTGACGAGAAACTGTCCGCAAAAAAACGGCAAATCGTGTGCAGAATGTAAGCGCACGGGCAAGCTGACCGACCGCAGAGGAATTGAATTTCCGATTGACTGCCATTCGGGTTGCAGTGAGATTCTCAACAGTGTTCCCGTCTATATGGCGGACAGACTTTCGGAGATCAGAAATATGGACTTTATGCTCCTGTATTTCACAAACGAGGGCAAAGAAAAAACTTCACTCGTGATTCAGGACTATATCAAAGGTACAAAGAAGCCGCACGGAGAGTTCACAAGAGGACTCCTTTACAGGGGCGTGGAATAAACAAAATATAGGCAACAACAATGCCGCGGGAATTAACCCACGGCATTGATTTTTTATTTCTTTTTCTTAAACGACAGCTTCGGGAGCTTGATTTTCGGATCCGAGGATACCTCATCATTAAACGCATCGCTCTTTTTCCAGATATGAATGATGCCCTCGTCATTGAGAAGTTTAATGATAATTATAAGAATCGGGACAAGGAAGATACCGATAACGCCGAAGAGTTGAGAACCGATATACATTCCCATAAGTGTGACGAAAGGCGGCAGGTCAACCGTTCCTCCGACAATCTTCGGCTCGATAATCTGTCTGACAATATAGATTATTGCATAAACTACAAACAAGCCGATTGCAAGCCCGAGCTTGCCGGTTATGAGACTGTATATTGCCCACGGAACCATAAACGTACCTGTGCCGATGACGGGAAGAATGTCAAGCACGGCAATTATCAGTGAAAGCGCAATAATGTTTCCGTCCTTGTAAATTCCGATAAGCGTAAGGAAATTCAATCCTATAAAAATCTCAATTCCCGTTATGCAAATGATAAGAATATAGGATTTAATGAGCTTGCCGAGCGATTTTAATACAATTCGCTTTGTTGCCGAGAGCTTCTTTTCGTTTTCGGGAGAGATCTGACCTTTAATGAATTTTACAAGTCGATCATAGTCAACTGCCATAAAGCACGAAGAGACTATTGTGATCATAACCGCAACAAAAGCGGACGGAATCTGCTTTGCCGTGCTCCAAAGACCGCTGAGCGGAGTAGAAAGGCTGGAAAGTGAGAACTTTTCTCCGTTTGACGCTTTATCCATAATAAAGCCGGCAATTTCGGTAGCGCTCTTCTCTTTGAGAGCATCAAAGAACGGAACCATCGACTTGGTCGCCTTTTCCTCAAGCGAATCGGGCAGGAATCCGATCGTATTAAGCGACCAGTTTTTGATATTCTCAATCAGCGTCGGTATATCTGTCAGCTTGCCTTGAATGAAGGCGATAAGATCCGCAACTATATTCTGATGGGACAGCCGCCGAAAGAACAGAATAAGCTGTACGATGGATACTGGAC
>USJJ01000003.1 GCA_900554995.1 uncultured Ruminococcus sp.
TTTTTTATTAAAATTTCAACTCATAATTTACCTATAATATTTTTTATACGACAGCATACAATATTACTGCAAACGCGAAAAGAAAAAACAGGAGAGAAAAACATCATGGCTAACAAAAGCGTAGTACCTGAGGCTAAAGAAGCCCTCAACCGTTTTAAGATGGAGGCTGCCGCAGAAGTCGGCGTAAACCTTTCTAACGGCTACAACGGTGATCTCACATCTAAGCAGGCAGGTTCTGTCGGCGGTCAGATGGTTAAGAAGATGATCGAATCTTATGAGAAGAATATGAAATAACATTTCATAAACCACACAAGCAATAAAAATGGGAGCGTTTTCGACTCAGTCGAAGGCGCTCCCGAATTTATCGGTTATTTAACAACAATGTTTACAAGTCTGCCCTTGACATAGAGCTCCTTGACAATATTCTTCCCGTCGATTGCGGCTGCAATTACAGGATCTTTCTTTGCAAGAGCGATTGCCTCTGCCGAGTCAATTTCGGAGGGGATCATCAGCTTTGCACGGACCTTTCCGTTGATCTGTGCAACGATTTCAATCTCATCGTCAACGCACTTTGCCTCATCGTAGTCAACCCAATGTCCGTCGGCAAGCATTCCGCCGAAGCCCTGAGCCTCCCAGATTTCCTCGGTGATGTGAGGAGCAAACGGGTTGAGAAGAGTTACGTATGTTTTGAGCTCCGCCTTGTTGATCGAGCCTTTTGCATAGATATCGTTGAGCAGGGTCATAAGTGCGGCGATCGCCGTATTAAACTTCATACCCTCGATATCCTCGGAAACCTTCTTGATCGTCTTGTGGAAAGCGGATTCAAGCTCCTTGGAATATTCGTCACCGTCGGTCAGAATGTCCTGAAGAGCCCACGTTCTGTCGATAAATCTCTTGCAGCCCTTAACCGAGGATTTTGACCACGGAGCAGCTTTTTCGTAGTCGCCCATAAAGAGTACGTATGTACGAAGAACGTCTGCGCCGTATTCGTCAACAACATCGTTTGGGTCAACAACGTTGCCCTTGGATTTGCTCATCTTGTCACCGTCGGGACCGAGAATAAGACCCTGAGCGGTACGCTTTGCATAAGGCTCGTCGAACGGAACCTCGCCGATGTCGTAAAGGAACTTGTGCCAGAAGCGTGAATAGATCATATGACGTGTAACGTGCTCCATTCCGCCGTTGTACCAGTCAACCTCGCCCCAGTATTTGAGCTTGTCTTTATCGGCAAAAGCCTTATTGTTGTGCGGATCAATGTATCTCAGGAAGTACCATGAAGATCCTGCCCACTGAGGCATTGTATCGGTCTCGCGCTTTGCGTCTGCGCCGCACTTCGGGCACTTGCAGTTGACGAAAGACTCAATTTTTGCAAGCGGACTTTCTCCGTCCGAACCCGGCTCAAAGTTTTCAACCTTCGGCAGCTTGAGCGGAAGCTCATCGTAGGGAACGGGAACCATTCCGCAATGTGGACAGTAAACGATCGGAATCGGCTCGCCCCAGTAACGCTGACGGTTGAATGCCCAGTCTTTCATCTTGTACTGAACGCCCTTTTCGCCGATGCCGTTTTCGCTGAGATAATCAGCCATCTTTTCAATTGCTTCTTTTTTATTTTTAATTCCGTCAAGGAATCCGGAGTTTACGCACTCACCCTCACCTGTGTAGGCTTCTTTTGATATGTCGCCGCCCTTGATAACCTCGATGATATCAATGCCGAACTTCTTCGCAAATTCGTAGTCACGTGTATCGTGAGCCGGAACAGCCATAATTGCGCCGGTACCGTAGCCCATCATAACGTAGTCGGAGATGTAGATCGGAATCTCCTTGCCGTTAACGGGATTGATTCCCGAAAGTCCGTTTATTTTAACACCTGTCTTGTCCTTGACAAGCTGGGTTCTTTCAAATTCTGTTTTCTTTGCGCATTCTTTTCTGTAATCCGTGATCTCGTTCATATTGGCAATGCGATCCGCATACTTGTCAATCATTGGATGCTCGGGAGCCATAACCATAAACGTCACGCCGAAAAGTGTGTCGGGACGGGTTGTGTATATCTTCAGCTTTTCGTTATCCGATCCCTTGACGTCGAAGTCAACAAATGCACCCGTTGATTTACCGATCCAGTTTCTCTGCTGAAGCTTGATGTTCGGAAGATAGTCAACCTCATCAAGACCCTCAAGGAGCTTGTCAGCGTACTTTGTGATACGAAGATACCAAACATCCTTTGATTTCTGAACGATATCGCTGTGGCAGATATCGCACTTGCCGCCCTGCGAATCCTCGTTTGAAAGAACAACCTTACACGAGGGGCAGTAGTTAACAAGTGTCTTATCTCTGAAAGCGAGACCGTGCTCAAACATCTTGAGGAAAATCCACTGGGTCCACTTATAGTAGCCCTCCTGAGTGGTGTCAATTACTCTTGTCCAGTCAAAGGAGAAACCTACTCTTTTAAGCTGGCTTGAAAACTTTTCGATATTCATATCCGTAACCTTACGGGGATGAATACCTGTTTTTATAGCGTAGTTTTCGGTCGGGAGACCGTATGCGTCGAAGCCGATCGGGAACAGGACGTTATAGCCCTGCATTCTTCTCTTTCTCGAGATAACCTCAAGACCCGAATAAGCCTTGATGTGGCCGACGTGCATACCTGCTCCGCTGGGATACGGAAACTCGACAAGGCCGTAAAACTTCGGCTTGTCGGAGAAATCAACAGCATGGAAAACCCCTGTTTCCTCCCATTTGTCCTGCCACTTTTTTTCTACCGATTTAAAATCATAACCCATTTCAATAATCCTCCGATGTGTATTGCGATTTGCTGCATAGAGATGCTTGCAAACTTACTCTAAAATAATGCAAGTTTTATGCTAAACCTCCCCTTGTTGCAAGGGAGGGGAGTGGGGACCGCCTGCGGCGGAATGGATAAATGTTTTAACCCCTCGGTCACGGACGAACCGTGACAGCTCCCCTACAGGGGCGCCCACGATAAGCACCTATGCAAAATAATAATTAATCCTCAGTCAGGACGTCGGAAAGGTCAACCCTTGCCGCATCGTTCCAAAGGCGTTCGATGTTGTAATACTGTCTGCTTTCCGGCTGGAAAATGTGAACAAGAACATCGTTGTAGTCAAGCAGAATCCAACCTGTCGCTCTGCCCTCAATGTGGTCAACCTCAACGCCGAGCTTTTTCATCTCGTCGTCAACCTCATCGGCAAGAGCACGAACGTGCGTGTTTGAAGTACCGCTTGCAATGATGAAATAGTCCGACATTACCGTCAGCTCTTTCGTCTCGATTCCGACGATATCTATCGCTTTTTTCTTATCCAAAATCTTCGCAATATTTTTTGCTTTTTCGAGTGATGTCATAAACTGTTTCCTCCCTGCTTTTTCATAATAACTTCGTTGTAAAGGTCGATGCTGTCCGGGTGAATGACCTGGCCTTTAGTTACAAGATCCGGAATCCCGAACACAAGCGCATATTCAATCGCTTCGTCCATATCCTTTTCACAAAGCTTCCGCATATCCTCAACTCCGCTATAATTCCTCTCTGCGGAAATATAATCGGCGAGATAAACGATTTTTTCGAGCAGGCTCATTCCCGCTCTGCCGGTTGTGTGATATCTGACCGCTCTGATTATTTCACGGTCGTCTATGCCCATAACGAATTTTACATAAGCCGCACCCGCCATAGCGTGCCACAGCTTTTTGTTAGCCCTCTCGACAGGCATCAGCTCGATGCCCGCCTCGCTCAATACCCCAAGCTGCTCTTCCTCGGAAGCATTTTTCATTACGTCGTGCAGAAGTCCCGCAGTGTACGCCTTGTCCGCATCGCCGCCGAATCTGAGCGCAAGCTCTTTTGCACTCTCGGCAACGTTAAGGCTGTGGTTGAATCTGTGATCATCAAGACGTGATTTGATAAGCGTAATGATTTTTTCGTTTGTCCATGCGCTCAAAGGTATGTCTCCTTTATTAAGGTAATCGGTTATTACCTGATATTTACTTTCTTATTCATTACGTAGAACGTTGCATAATAAAGTCCGACGCCGAAAATGAGATAAGTTATAATTGAAACAAGATCCGTGAAGCTCGCCCCTGATGCGAGGTCATCGTAATTTGTGATAACCGAAATCTCGTTGCCGACAATCGAAAGTCCGAAGGTGATGTTGTCGGAGATTACACCCGAGATTTTCTCGACCGCAAAGAGAATTACGATTGTGAAAATGATCGTCCAAAGGAGATATCTTTTCTGGAAATGACGGGGGTTTGCAAGAGAAATCGCAAAGTACATTTCAAGTGTGATGACTGCAAAACGCAGGAAATACGATATCATCGAAATAACGATTGATGTAACAATTGTTGATACCGACTTACCTTGCAGGAACATCGGAAGAAGAGACTCGATCGTGGAAAATGTCTCGTCGCCGATAACGTCCTCTTTAACAACAAAGTATGTGATAGCTGCCGAGCCCATAAGGCAAAGAAATGCGGCAACGAACCAAACCGTTGAGGCGAGGATCTTTGAAAAAAGGAGAGTCGAACCCTTGACGGGGAGCGTAAAGCTCAGGTATCCCTGCTCGCCGTAAAGAGATCTCTGAAAATTGACGATCATAACAACAGCCGTAAGAATAAAGCTGCAAGAGGAGATCAGAAGGAGCACGGTGATTCCGAGCATCTGACCCGTTGTTGCGGTGTCCTTGCTGATGTAGTACGAGCCGAGGACGTACGCCATAATTACTGCGACCACCGCATAAAGCGCACCCATAATTCTGCCCGTTGCAATAAATTCGTGCTTTAAGAGCTTACCCAACATGACTGAACACCTCCCTGAACAGATCCTCGACGGTTTTGCCGTCCGCCGTGATTTTTGAAACGTCGGTGTTAACAACGAGCTTGCCGTCCTTGACCATCATAACACGGTCAAGCACTTTTTCAATATCATAGATAAGGTGAGTCGAAAGCAAAATCGTTGAATTTTCGGCGTGGTTTTTCATAATTGTATCAAGAATAAACTCTCTTGATACAAGGTCTACGCCGCCGAGCGGTTCGTCGAGAATATAAAGATCGGCTTTTCTGCTCATAACAAGGAGAAGCTGGAGCTTTTCCTGCTGACCCTTTGACATTGTCTTGATCTTCTGCTTCATCGGAAGCTCAAAGGACGACGCCATATCAAAGGCTTTCTGCTTGTCAAAGTTGTCATAGAAATCAGCCATATATTTTATTGCGCTTGTCGGCGTCATCCATGCCGGAAGATAGTTTTTCTCGGGCAGATATGCAATAATTTTTTTCGATTCAACGCCGGGAGCCTTTCCGTTTATAAGAATCTGACCCTCATAGTCATTGATAAGACCGACAATGGACTTGATCATTGAGGTCTTGCCGCAGCCGTTAGGACCGAGCAGACCGACAATCTTGCCCTGTGCAATGTCGTAAGAGACGCCTTTGAGAACAGTATGATCACCGTAGCTCTTTTTGAGGTCTCTCACCTTGAGAAGTGTTTCACTCATTGATGTATTCCTCCAATCCCATTCGTGGGAAAATCAGTCGTCCTGTGCAATTTCTTCTATTATTTCTTCGGGGATTGAATTTGTTTCACCGTGCTTAACCTGTGACATACAAAGAAGAGCAAGAGCGAAACAAGCCGGGGCATAGAAGAACAACGACCAGTAATTTATTTCACCGTCAGCCGAGAAATGTTTAGTAATGTCAAACATTGCACCGACAAGAACAGGGCCGACGATTGAAGCCGAGAATGTTGCCGTATAGTAGTAGCCGGTAAATGTGCCGACTCTGTCGAGTCCGCCGATTTCAAGAACAAGCGGAAGAGTGTTGATCGTAACAAATGCGATGAGTATTCCGCCGCCTACAATTGCAATGTAAAGCAAAGGCTGGAATCTTGTAACCGCATAGACAAGGAAGAAAGCAAGAACGCCTATCCAACCGGACATAATTGTTTTTTTACGACCGAATTTTTGACCGAGCTTACCTGCCGGGATAGCACCGATAACGGTTGCCGCCGCAAACAAAGTTATGATAAGCGAAGCATCGGATTCTTTAAAATTAAGCTCGTATTTTGCAAATGTTGTGAAATAGGTCTGAATGGAATCTGTTGCGTTTGAATTGAAGAAGAGGGCAATAAGCATAAATATAAGACTCTTTTTCTCGCCTTTTGTAAGTCCCATACTGCTGAGACTCTTTTTGCCGTTCTTGTTAGCTTGTTTCTTTTCAAAATCTTTCGCGAGCTTTGCTGCCGCTGCTTTTGAAAGCCTGCTGTCGGGCTCACGGACAAGGAAAACAACAACAAGCAGACAGATAACCATAACAATCGAGCCAAAGAGAAAAACGTTGTTTCTGATGACCTGCTGATCCGTTGCCTTTGTAATAAATGTTATAATTTTGCCGGAAACCGTGCCGAGAACTACGCCGACACCGCCCATTATATTAATAACAGCATTTCCTTCTCCGCGAAGTTCGGAGGGAGTTGCATCGGGCATCATCGCAACAACAGGAGAACGCCAGGTTGACATAATAAAGTTGAAAACGATGATATCAAGCATAAGTACGCCGAGAAGCTGAATTCTCGGAATAAAAATAAACAGAAGCGAACAAAGAGGAATGCCAACCATCAGGTACGGAGTCCTTTTTCCGAAGCGAGTATGCGTTCTGTCGGAAAATTTTCCGAAAAGCGGCTGGAAAACAACACCGAAAACATTGTCGATAACCATTATCATACCGACGGCGGTGCTTGCCCAGCTAAGGTTTGCAATCGTATCATTTTCTCTTAATATAAGGGGAACATATGCATTGTAGATGATCCAAGCTATTTGTACAGCCATAAAACCGAAACCTATAAGTGCGGTCTTGCCGTAGTTAAGCTTCATTTTTTTTGCTTTTTCAGCCATAAAAACAATCCTTTCTCATTGTGGATAATAATCGAAAAACAATTTCCGATTATTGTCCGTACCATTATATCACGAATCGGCGCAAAAGCAAATGCTTTTATGGTGATTTTTGCATAATTTATGATATTATTTTTCCATCTAAATTTTAAAATTGTATGAATTGGCGGAAAAGAAAGGGTAAACATTAATTTTTACGGGTCGGCAACTTGACAAATCGGAAAAGAAAGAATATAATTTCAGTATTCGGAAAACACTCGGGGGCGTAGCTCAGCTGGGAGAGCGTACGGTTCGCATCCGTAAGGTCGAGAGTTCGATCCTCTTCGTCTCCACCAAAAAGTATCCGCATACAGACAGATTGTATGCGGATACTTTTTATTTAAAATTGAAAAGAACCAAAAATATAAGTTTGAGGTTAATGCGTTCATTGCACCTTGGAAGTTCTGTATATAGCCCCGAAACTCCCTGAAAAAAATTTTATCCCCACTTAAATTCGGCATTGCCTGCGCCGATTTCAAAATGATATTTTATGATTCCGAGATCCATTTTTGAATAAAAGCCGTGCAGAGCCTTGGCGTGAACCGTGTCATTGTCAAGTGTAAGAAGAAATTTTTGTTGATTCGTTGCCGTCGGTGCAAGCATAGCCGCCGTCATACCGCTGTAAAACCAACTCGGCATATCGCCGTTTACGCGGCAAAGCTCATTTATACTTTTAGACTTGTGTGCAGATCCCTGTGTCTCACCGTAGCCGAGGGCAATCACAGCATACAGCTTTTCTCCTTTCGGAATAATGCAGTGTGCTTTTGACTTTCCGTAGGTCAGTGCGACCCAGCAGGTGTTCAGCCCGAGCTGCTGAGCCTTCAGAACGAGTTTTTCGCCGTAGTATCCGCATTTCTCATCCTCGCCCTTCGGACCGACGGCGGCGATATAATTTCCGCAATTATGAAAACTGCCGTAGTGCGCCATTCGTGTCGAAAATGCTTCAGGCTCATTAAGAACAAGCTGAAAGTCAAAGCCGCTCAGTCGGTTACATTCATCAATGTATTCCTTTAAATCGTGTGCAGCTGATTTTTCTATTTCTTTTTTTGTAAAACGCCTGACGGAGTGCCTTGCGGCAATTGCCTCGGATAAAGTCATCATACGGGATCACCCTCTCAAAAAGTTTGTTTACGGATGAGGCTGACCGTTTCGGTATGCATCCATAACGTCACGGAAAATCTCACCGTTCGACGGCGGAGTCCACGTTATGGCATTCGCTCCTGCCTCTATCGTCCTTTTTATCGACTCATCGGTCGGTCCGCCCGTTGCAATAATCGGAATATCGTGGAAATCCTTGCGGATTTTAGCTACGATTTCCGGAGTGCGAGATGCCGCAGATACATTGAGAATCGCCGCACCGGCATCTATTCGAGCCTGAATATCATCGTCCTCGCGAACAACGGTCATCACGGTCGGAATATCAATATTATCGCTGACATCCCGTACAATTTCGTTTGAAACGGGAGCATTGAGAACAACTCCTGTCGCTCCCTGCATTTCAGCAAAGGTGGAAAGGCTGAGAATTCTTTTTCCGCTTGTCAAACCTCCGCCGACCCCAACGAATACAGGAATATCGGAGGCGGAGAGAATCGCCTGAGTTATTATGGGCTGAGGCGTAAAAGGGTATACCGCAATTATTGCGTCAGCGTTAACGTTTCTTATTATGGCAACATCGGTTGAAAAAACAAGCGATTTTATTCTTTTTCCAAAAACAACAATTCCGCTGCACTCACGGATAACCTCGGGGACACGGAGCGAGAATTTTCTCAGCGTTCCGTCAATCGGTTTCGGCAGGGTTTTTGCCATTTGAACCACTCCTTATTTTTAGTATTCAAATTTTACCAAAAAAATGTGAATTTCCTGTGAATAGATTTTTAATTGATTTGTTTGCTATACAATAGCAACTAATTATATATTATTTTACTTGAAAAAAATGTCGGTTCATAGTAAAATAAATCGATATATTTATAAACTCAGAGGAACGGATTATGCTTTCAAAAAAACTTGAAAAAATTTTGCAAGAGGTTCAGAAGCCGGGACGCTACGTCGGCGGCGAGCTGAACAGCGTAATAAAGGATAAGGACAAGGTGGACGTAAGGTATGCGTTCTGCTTCCCTGATACCTACGAAATAGGAATGTCGCACCTCGGTATGAAGATTCTCTATTCCGTTGTTAACAGGCTTGACTATGCGTGGTGCGAGCGTGTGTTTGCTCCCGATGTTGATATGGAAGAGAAAATGCGTGAGAACGGCATAAAGCTGTGGGCGCTTGAAAGCGGAGACCCGCTTGATGAATTTGATATGCTCGGCTTTACGCTCCAATATGAGTTGAGTTATTCCAATATTCTCAATATGCTTGATCTTGCGGGGATCCCGCTTTATTCAAAGGATCGCACCGAGCTTGCTCCTCTTGTTGTCGCAGGAGGTCCCTGCGCCTGTAACGGTGAACCGATTGCAGATTTTATTGATATCTTTATGCTTGGTGACGGCGAGGAGACAACGGTTCAGCTTGTTGATCTTATCCGCAAGCATAAAAAACTCGGCTCGCCAAAGATCGAGCTTCTGCGTGAGGTAGCACAGCTCAAGGGCTTTTATGTTCCTTCGTTTTATGATATTGAATACAACGCGGACGGTACAATAAAAAGCGTTACAAATAAGGAAACCGCACCTGAAAAGGCAGTCAAGGCGGTAGTCGAGGATATGAATAAGGTCTACTATCCCGAGAGCTTTGTTGTTCCGTCAATCGAGGTTGTCCATGACAGAGTGACGGCGGAAATTTTCCGAGGATGCATAAGAGGATGCCGTTTTTGTCAGGCGGGATTTTTGTACAGACCGATAAGGGAGAAGTCTCCCGAGGTTGTCGAGGAGCAGTGCAGAACTCTTTGCGAATCAACCGGATATGACGAAATTTCTCTTTGTTCTTTGAGTACGAGCGATTATACGGGATTGCAGCCACTGCTCACATCAATGCTTAAATGGACAACGGAGGAGAACATAAATGTTGCGCTCCCGTCGCTGAGAGTCGATAATTTCTCTGACGAACTTATGGAAAAGCTGACCGAGGTTCGCCGAAGCAGCCTGACATTTGCTCCCGAGGCAGGAACTCAGCGTTTGCGAGACGCTATTAATAAAAATGTTACGTATGATGACGTTATGAAAACCGTCAATATGGCCTTTTCGGGAGGATGGACAGCGGTTAAGCTTTATTTTATGATAGGGCTTCCGACGGAGACGCTCGATGATGTTGCAGGTATTGCTCAGCTCGGTCAACAGGTTGTTGATGAGTTTTACCGCAATCCCGACAGACCCAAGGGCAAGGGTGTTCAGGTCAGTATAAGCGCATCGTCGTTTGTGCCGAAGCCGTTCACCCCGTTCCAGTGGGAGCCGCAGGACACCATGGAGCAGCTTGAAGAAAAGCAGAAGCATTTGTATGCAAGCGTTACGACAAAGAAAATCAGAATTTCAACCCACCTTACTCCTACGAGTTTCCTTGAGGGCGTGTTTGCAAGGGGCGACCGCCGACTTTCAAAGGTACTGGAGCTTGCGTGGAAAAAGGGATGTAAATTCGACAGTTGGGACGATCATTTCGATTTCGACAAATGGATGGAAGCCTTTGACGAGGCAGGACTTGACCCGAGCTTCTATGCGAACCGACGCCGTGATTTTGACGAGATTCTTCCGTGGGATCACCTGGATTACGGTATAAGCAAAAAATTTCTTATGAATGAAAACAAAAAGGCGCACGAAAGCGTCACTACTCCGCATTGCAGAATCAAGTGTGCAGGCTGCGGAGCAAACCGACTTAACGGAGGTAAGTGCGATGCGCGCAGTGAGGCTTAATTTTTCAAAAACAGGCAGGGCGATTTATATCTCTCACCTCGATATCAACAGGATGATGACCCGTGCCGTCAGACGTGCAAAGCTCCCGATGTGGTACACCGAGGGATTCAACCCCCATCCGTATCTGACCTTTGCACTGCCGCTTTCTCTCGGCCAGTCGAGTGACTGCGAATATATGGATATTCGTATTGAGGGTGATATGAGCGACGAGGAAATAATGAACCGACTGAACAAAACGCTTCCCGAAGGAGTTAAGATTCTTTCTGTCGGCGCCCCCGTACATGATGCAAAAGAAATTGAAAAGGCTCTCTATTTTGTCAAGCTGATTTTCTCTGACGAACAGACGGCAAAGCTCTTTGCCGAAAGGGCACGTGAGCTTGCCGGGGGCGAAGAATTGCTCGCCGAAAAGCGTGGCAAAAAGGGTCATAAAAAGATTATGAAACAGATTAACCTGATAGAATTTATCTATGATCTGAAAATTACAACGGCGGAGAAATTCGTAAATATTCAGTGTGTTCTCGCCGCCGGAAATACAAACAATCTCAACCCCGCACTGCTTGTTGAAACGCTTGAAAAAGCAATCGGAGTTGAGCACGAAACGGAATATATCGTGCGAAGAAAACTGATCACGAAAAACAACGAGATCTTTAGATAAGGGAGGAGCAGGAATGATTCGATCGGTGGAAAAGAAGAGGAGCGAGCGTGTGTTTTCGATAATCCTCACCGTTCTTCTTTTCGCATTTTTGGCTTTGGTTTTTTATGTCAATCTAAGCTGTAATCCGGAGTATTACGACGGGGATATTTATACGGATATAAACTATGCCAAGGAGGCGTGGAAAGCAAAATCTCTTTTTCCGCAGGATTGGATATTCGGCAACCAAATCTATATTGTAGCTACACCGGCACTTGCGGCGCTGTTTTTCGGACTGTTCGGAAATGCTTTTACCGCAATGGCAGCGGCATCGTGCGTAATGACTTTGCTTATTGTCCTGACATATGACTGGATGATGCGGACGCTGTTTTCATACAACGAACGCACGGCGGGATTTTTGCTTCTTATCGGTGCACTTTTTCTTAAGTCGCATCTTGCGACAAGCCAGCAGGGCATCCAAGTCTTTTTTACAATGGCGAGCTATTACGCCTGTTATATTATCACGGCGTTCGTTGTTTACGGCTGTTATATAAGGATAAGACAGAGAAAGTTTTTGAAAAAACATATCCCGACGGCGGTTATCGGAATCGCTCTCAGCTTTGCGACAGGAATGCAAAGTCTCAGACAGACAACCGTTATGGTGCTCCCTATTGTTGTGTGTGAAATTGCGCTGATTGTCTTTGACTCGGTGAAGAATAAAAAATTTCTTGTCACAAAATCGGCGTTATTTTCCGCTCTGATTTTTGTCTCGAATATAGCGGGTCTTGTTGCAGTAAAATTTATTAAGCTGACGCAAAATTCAATATACGGAGAAACAACTATTGAAAAAGATCCTTTGATGTTTTTGAAAAGAATTTTTTATAACATTGAGTACATCGCGCTGACGTTCGCCCCCGACAAGCTGCGTTTTATTCCGAGGTTCACAATTTCCGCAGTGTTCCTTTCGATTATTCTTATCGGATTTATTTTCTGCGTCAAGGATAATATAAAAGGAAAAGAAAAAAGCATTGACAGGCTTGTGCTTATGATTCTTTTTGCTCTCGGATGTGCAGGAGTTTTCGGTGCAGGAGTGCTGACAAATATTATGAGCCGTGCGCTGTATTATTTTATGATTTATCCGCTGTTGGCGGTGTGTGCCTCATACATAATCGCGCGAACAGAAAACCGAAGAAAAATCTTTATTTCGGCCACAGCCGTTTTTGCGGCGGCGATGATATCGTTCCGGGCGGTCGGCACAATCGGCGAAATCAGAGCCGGAAAGAAACCGGACACCGTGTCGCATCAAATAGCAAATTATATGCTCGACAACGGATATGACACGGTCTATTCCACTTTCGGACTCAGCGGCAGAATTGACGGAGCGGAAAATATTATAGTTGCCTCGGGCGATAAAATTCATCTCGTTCAGTTTAAACGAATCGACCGCAGTACGGCGATGAAGCCCGTTGAGTATCTATGTGTGAAGGACGATTTCAAAAGCAGGGATAATGAAAAAAGTCTGTATATTTTCAGAACATATGAGCTTGAAAAGGCGAAAGAAATTGCCGCACGTCACGGTGTGAAAATGACATTGAAAGCAGAGTTCGGAGACGGTATTTATCTTTACTCAATGTCGGAAAATCTTTGCGAGCTTGTCAATGAATATGAGGAGAAGGGAAACGGCTGAAATGACCAAGGAAAATAAAAACAGAAAAATAATCTCGGCTGTTCTGACGTTTTTTTTGCTTGCCTTTTTCGGATTGATTTTTTACACAAACCTGAGCTGTGTTCCCGAATATTACAACAGCGATATGCTTTGTGATATAAATTATGCGAGAGAGGCGTGGAACGCAAAATCCCTCTTTCCCGACAACTGGATTTTCGGCAACCAGCTCTATGTTTTTGCAACGCCGGTGCTTGCGACGCTGATATACGGAATAACCTCAAACGCAGTTATTGCGATGGCGATTGCCTCCTGCGTAATGACTGTTGCCGTGTATCTCTCCTTTGATTGGATGCTGAAACCGCTGTGCTCATACAACGAACGGCTCGGCGGATTCCTTATGATGGTCTGGTTCATCCTCGTCCGCAGACATATTGCTGCCGACACTCTGGGAGCACAAATATTTTTCACAATGGCGACCTTTTATGCCGGATATATAATTGCGGCATTCATGGTGTTCGGCTGTTACGTAAGAATAAGAAAGACTGCATGGAAAAAAGCGGATTATATTTTTCTCGCCGTTTCACTGATATTGAGCTTCGCTCTCGGCGTTCAGAGCCTGAGACAGACTGCGATAATGACAATGCCGCTCGTTGCGTGCGAAATTGTTCTGATTGTTATTGATTCCGTTCGCAGGAAAAAATTATCGCTGACAAAATCCACAGCGTTTACTGTGGGAATTTTTGTTTCAAATATTGCAGGACTGATTGCCGTAAAATTTCTGAAAATCAATCAGAAAAGCATCTACGGCGAAACGAAAATCGAACTTTCCGTGCATCGCATAATCGGGAATATTGTTGATAATATTATAAATATTTGCAAGCTGTTCAAATCGGTCAATATGCCGAAAATCGTCTCGGTTATAATTGCGGCGGCGGTTGTCGGACTGATCGTGTTCGGCGTTGTTACCGGCATCATAAATCTTGCAAAGACCAAGTGCGAGGACACAACAGATTTTTCGGTAATTCTTTTGTTTCTGCTCGGCTGTGCAAGCGTGTTTTTTATCGGCGTGTTTACTCGGGTTGAAACGAGAGAGATTTATTATTTTATGGTATTTCCGCTTGTTGCCGTGTGCTCTGCGTTTCTTTTAAAGTCATATCCGATAAAGTCAACATATTTCTATATTGTTTTTGCTGTTATGTTTGTGGGACTGACGGGACTGCGAACCGTGACGGTCTGCAAGGAGATAAGGATGGGAACGGACAGCGAAAATTCGTCGTATCAAGCGGCACAGTATGCCCTCGATAACGGTTACGAATGTATCTTTGCTTCATTTGAATCGGGCGAAAACGTTTTCGTTGCCGCCGACGATAAGCTGCCGATTGTTTTTTACGGCAACGAGGCGGACAAGGATTATTTTGTCCCGATAGACTACCTCTGCGTCAAGGATTCGTATCTGAAATACGACAACGAGAAAACACTGTACTATATGAAAGAAAGACAGATAAAGAGTGAAACCGAAGCGGCCGAAAGACTCGGAGTCAAGGTCGAAAAGGTTGCGGAATTTAAGGACGGAAGCTGCCTTTGCCGTATGTCGGAGAATGTTTGTGCTCTTGCTCAAAAGCAGTGGGACGAAAAAAATAGTGCCGTGAATGCGGACTGACAACTATATGTTGTGACGGCAGAAAAATTTTCGAAAATTCTTATAAATAATCAAAAAAATACTTGAAATAAACCGGGCTATATGGTAATATATTAAAGCATTTGTGACCACCAAGGCGGCAGTATGCCGATTTGGCGGGGTTTAATGCCCAACATTAAAGCGGACGGTCCTCTGACGGTTAGCCGTTAAGAACGCCTGAAATCTTATGGGAGGTGTCTGTAATGGACGCACTTAAATTAATCGCTCAGGACAGCCTCAAGGCTGACGTTTCTGAGGCAATCAAGGTGGGTAACACTATCAAAATCTGGGTTAAGATCCGTGAAGGCGAGAGAGAGAGACTCCAGGCTTTCGAGGGTACCGTAATTGCCATCAAGGGAAGCGGCGTATCCCAGACATTTACCGTTCGTCGAGTTTCTTACGGCGTTGGTGTTGAGAGGGTTTTCCCTGTTCATTCACCCAATGTTGATAAGATTGAGCTTATCAGAACAGGTAAGGTACGCAGAAGTAAGCTCTATTATCTGCGTGACAGAGTCGGTAAGGCTGCTAAGGTTAAGCAGAGCATCGGCTGATGTAATCACTGATTACGAAAATGAGCTGAGGGGTATGGCGGTGGTTCCATACCCTTTTGTTCTTTTATAATCTACGGTCATCCGACCGATTATTATATACGGAGGTTAGTTCAATGTTATTAAGCAGACGTAATATTCAGGAAGACTGGAACGAATACCTCAAAAACGGAATGACTCCCGAACAGGCGAAAAAGGAGCGTTCACGCTGGATTAAGATCTATGATCTTCTCGGGTCCGTTGTGACTGCGCTTGTTCTGATTTTTATTATTTTCACATTTGTATGCCGCCCTGCCAGCGTGGTCGGCACTTCAATGGTTCCGACTCTTCAGGACGGTGACTGGCTTATCACCGTGCCGAAGAGTGAATACAATTACGGAGACATAGTTATTATCACTCAGCCGAATGTTTTTAACGAGCCTATTGTCAAGAGAATCATTGCGACCGAGGGGCAGACCGTTGACATTAATTTTGTGTCGGGCCAGGTCTTTGTCGATGGCAAGGAGCTTGACGAGCCGTACATTGCCGAATTGACAAGGCGCTCTGGCGATGTTACGTTCCCGCTTGTTGTTCCCGAGGGAAAGGTTTTTGTTATGGGAGACAACAGAATGCACTCGACGGACAGCCGAAGCACCGATATCGGATTTATCGACACACGGTATATCCTCGGCAAGGCAACTTTCCGTGTTCTCCCGTTCGGTAGCTTCAATATTTATGACAATTTTCAACGGGGTGAGGAATAAAGAATGAATGAAGAAAACACAAATGATATAACCGCCGAAGAGAAAAAGCCGAGTGGATCTTTCCTTTATGAGACGGTTTCGGTTTTCGTGACAGCACTGGTAATCATCGCAATAATGTTTACCTTTCTGTTCAGGTTCGTCGGGGTCGACGGTTCTTCGATGGTTCCGACTCTTTATAACAACGACTGGCTTATTGTTTCTGCGGTAAACAGGGACATTGAACCCGGCGATATCGTTATCAGCACTCAGCCGAATGAGTTCAATGAACCGATTGTTAAGAGAGTTATCGCAAAAGGCGGGCAGACGGTTGATATTGATTTCACGGCGGGCAAGGTGTATGTTGACGGTGTGGAGCTTGACGAGCCGTACATAGCGGAGCCGACCCATACGATGGAGGGCAACACATTTCCGATGGTCGTCCCCGAGGGCAAGCTGTTCCTGATGGGCGACAACAGAAACGATTCGACCGACAGCCGCTCGCCTATGGTCGGCTGTGTTGACGAGCGCTACATCCTCGGCGTTGTAAAATGCAGACTTGCACCGAATTTTACGGTGTTTAAATAATTTTGTCAGCGAGGGGTATTATGGCAAAAGAAAGAAGTTCAAATTTTGAGTTGCTGAGAATTGTCAGTATGATCGGAATAGTGTTTCACCATTTTTTAAACTATAGCTTGGGATATAATGAATTTACCTATGATACAATAACACCG
>USJJ01000004.1 GCA_900554995.1 uncultured Ruminococcus sp.
TCGGCAAGCATTTTTGCGCTTGCGTCCGCCGCCTCGTCGATCCCTGCGTTGCTTTTCTCTGCCTGCGCCTGCTTCTCCATAAGCGCCCCGAGCTTTTCGGCAATTTCGGGATTATTCCCTTTTGCTTTCTTATATATATGGTTTGCATACGGCATCAGCATTTTGCAAAAAAGTTTTTTAAAAAATTTGCTGTCGGCAATATTATCCCTGATCTTATAATAAAAGGTCAGCATAGACACATCGGCTGTATATGCGATATCCACGCTGTCATCCGAGCAGTCATAGCATTTTTTCATCGGGTTAAATGAGCAATGAGATTTTCGCATACAAACCTTATTCTCTCTGACTGCCATACGCAGAATCGCAAGAAACGTGAAGTCATATGAAAGCGTCAGCCTGGCTATCAAGCCGTAACGTTTGCCGATTGACTTGCAAAGCGAGCAGTAAACGCCCTTATAAAGATCGTAGTCCTTAAATTTCATTTCGGGCCTGTAAGCCCTGACATACCCCAGCAATATTTCACTTCCTCAAAAAAGTATATGAACGGTAAATTTGTTTCCGCAGATCGGACAGGTTACATTACGTTTGCCCCTCTTTTTGGAAAGCCGCAAATTTTCCTTGCAATTGGGACACACTCTGAACCTGTGCGTTTTAAAGTACTTGATTCTCAGACCCTGCCTTTTAAACCAACGCTTCATTTTTCTGACATTATCGGTGTAATTTGTCCTGACAAGCAGCCTGTCGAACCAATCGCCCTCACGCCGTCTTTTCTCGATATTTTTCGACAGCACACGGAACACCGCAAAGCAGAAAATTGCAAGCGCTGCAAAATAGAAAATGTAATATGCGATACGGTTGCGCATAAACGATCCGAT
Source organism: uncultured Ruminococcus sp. (assembly GCA_900554995.1). Classification (GTDB taxonomy): domain Bacteria; phylum Bacillota; class Clostridia; order Oscillospirales; family Acutalibacteraceae; genus CAG-488. The sequence goes on from USJJ01000004.1 coordinate 876, forward strand.
GCCGTTGAGCAGAAGATTTAACAGAATAAGAAATCCCGTCAGCTTATCGAATCCGTATCTGCCGTACATAAAGTTGTAGAGCTTTTGCATAAAGTTGTTCATTTGAATTAAACACGCTTTCGTATTTTATTACTGCTTATTATTATACTTGACAATTACACTCAAGGTGTTACAATTTTATTAACAAATTTAAAAAGAACAGCGTATTTTCGCTGTTTCGGGAACGGAAGATTAAATCTATGGAACTTATAAAGCCCAAATTCTTCGATTCATTCAAATGTATAGCAGACCGCTGTCCCGACACCTGCTGTGCGGGCTGGGATGTTGAGATTGACGACAGATCGGCGGAAAAATATAAGGAAGAAAACGGAAAACTGAAAAAATACTTTGACAAACACCTCACGACGGATGAGGACGGATATATTTTTTCTCTGACCGACGGTCGCTGCCCCCTGCTTGACGGCAATAACCTTTGCAGAATACAGCTTCAAAAGGGTGAAGACGCTCTTTGTGATACCTGCCGTCTTTTTCCGAGATATTTTGACGATTACGGCGATATACGTGAAACGGGTCTCGGGCTCGGCTGCCCAGAGGCGGCAAGGATTTTGCTTTCGCCTGAAACAGATGTGAATCTTGACAAAACGGTTGAAAGTCCCGATCGAATTTATACTCTGCTTTCGGAAAAACGCAATGATTTTTTCACCGTTCTTGACAACAGCCGATTTGATCTGAAGATGAAGCTGTCAGCCGTCCTTTTCTCTGCCGCCGAATTTCAAAGCGAGATTGACCATGCGGATATGCTCGGCGGCGACAGCTCTATTCCCTTTTCGGAATGTATAAAGGTTCTTGAAAAGATGGAATACATCAGTGACATCCGGCGCAAGCGTCTTATCTCCCTCTCGGAAGAAAAATCCGTTTATCACAACAGTGAAAAATATCCCGAGGACTTTGCAAGACTCTTCAAATACTATCTTATGCGATATATGATGACCGCTTGCTTTGATCTTGATCTGCTGACCAAGGTAAAATACGGTATTTTTGCCTGCATCGTCATAAAAAGACTTTATGACAGCGTTCCCGAGCTGAGCTTTGACGACCGTGTCCGCATATTTTACGGTTACTCAAAAGAGGTTGAATATTCTCAGATAAACCTTGATATTCTCGATGACGCAATGTATAACGATTTTACTGTCGCCGAGCTTATAAATCTATTATAATAAAAATTCCCCCTTGCAATAATTCACACCGTCAAAACGTGTTATAGATGAAAGGAGGCAATATCATGATATTTTTTACATCGGGAAAGGACGCTTTCCCATATGCGTTCTCTCAATTTGCCGACACGGTCTACCGTGTTGCGGTTCACAATTCGTCAAGGGCTGCCGATGCGGAGGATATAACGCAAAGTGTGTTTATAAAACTCCTTGAAAGCGAAAAATTTTTCAAAGGTACCGAGCATCTCAAGGCGTGGCTTATCCGTGTCACAATCAATCTTTGCCGTGACGAATTGAGAAAAAGCTCAAATATCGTGCTTTGCGAATCTCCTTTGCCGAAAGATGCGGCTGAAAAAGAGGATTCCGTTCTTGATGTGGTAAGGGCGCTGCCCGAAAACTACCGCAACGCAATTTATCTTCATTATTATGAGGGCTATACCGCAAAGGAGATCGGAAAAATTCTCGACGCAAAGCCGAACACCGTCCTTTCGTGGCTCAGCCGAGGCAGAGCTGCGCTTAAGGAAGAAATAATCGGAGGTTTTGACGATGAATAAATCGGATTACATCAGAGAAGTCGATGCGCTCCACGCTCCCGATTCGCTCAAAAATAAATTTTCGGAGCTGAAGCCGACCCCGACAGCCAAGTTCAAAAAGGGCAAAAAAATCACAAGCATAATCGCCGCCTGTCTTGCCGTTGCCGTACTGATCGGCGGAGCATACGGTGTAGGCTCATCGCTTTCAGCAAACAAATCATCTTCAAATGAAATAGAAATCGGAGACAACGGGGCGTACAGCTATAACAATTCAAACGGGACTAATGAGAACAGCAAGGCCGACAGCATCAACAATACGGCGGCAGTAACTCAAAAGCTCATTAAAAAGGCAAGTGTCAGCATAGATACAAAAAATTCCGATGAACTGATTAAGAAGATCAATTCACAGGTGAAATTGCTCAACGGATATACCTCGTCCCTTTCGCAGAATAAGCAGAGTGAATATATAACCGTCAGCACAAATATCAGCGTTCCCGCCGATAAGCTTGACAGTTTCCTTGATTTCCTCGAAAAATCGGGAACAGTCACCTCAAAAAATGTTGAAACAACGGACGTGACGGACGGCTACACCGACACAGAAAGTCAAATCACCGCACTTGAAACAGAGGAAAAAGCCTTGCTCGCAATGCTTGCCAAATGTGAAACCGTTCAAGATTCGATAAGCGTTCAGGATAGGCTTACAAGCGTCCGCGGTGATCTTGAATCACTCAGAGCGCAGAAGAAAAATTACGACCGTCGCATAGCTTATTCCGAGGTCTCAATCAGCATTTCTGAGGTTGACCGAGTTAAAAAAGCTCCGACAAGCTTCGGCTCACAGGTCAGTGAAAAATTTTCCGAAAGTCTTTACAATATCGGACAGTTTTTTAAAAACCTCGGCGTATTTATTCTCGGCGCAAGTCCTTATCTTGTGATTGCCGCTGTCGTGATTATTGTTATAGTTTTGATTGTGAAGAAGAAGAGAAAGTAAAATCGTTTCAAAAGGTGGGCTGCCGCTGGTGCGGCAGTCCTTTGTAATTTGCGGAAAAGTATATTCGTGATGTAATAATATACACGTTTCAACATCTTTTTGTGCATATAATTGGTGAGATTCAATATTATTCAGTTTTTTCCTGTTTTTATTCTTGAAATATGCAGTAAACTGTGCTATATTGTATGAGATAAAAAATGCCGCACCTTTTATCTGCGGCGGATAGGAGTTTGCCATGGAAATCAAACGTTCAGAAAATTTACAGCCGGTTCATTCCGACATCAGAGGTCCGCTTTATCTTGAAAGCCAGAGAATGAATAAGGAAGGCATCAAGGTGCTTCGTCTCAACACAGGTAACCCTGCCACATTCGGCTTCGGAATGCCTGACAGCGTTAGAAATGCACTCCTCAACAATGCTGATAAGGCTGTTGCATACTGCGACCTTAAAGGTATGCCCGATGCCCGTGAGGCAATTTGCAATTATCACAAAGGCAAGGGTGTTCAGGGAATAACTCCCGATGATATATATATCGGTAACGGTGTCAGCGAGCTTGTTCTTATGGCTCTTCTTCCGCTCCTCAACAAGGGTGACGAGGTTCTTATGCCCTCGCCGAGCTATTCGCTTTGGTCAAACTCAACTTATATCGCAGGCGGTCAGCCCGTTTTCTATAAATGTAACGAGGAAAACAATTGGTATCCCGATATCGACGATATGAGAAGCAAGGTAACCTCCAAGACAAAGGCTATTGTTATCATCAACCCGAACAACCCGACTGGTGCCGTTTATCCGAAGGAGGTTCTTGAGGACATTATTCAGGTTGCCCGTGAAAACGATCTTCTCATTTTCTCCGATGAGATTTACGACAGACTTGTTATGGACGGCGTTGAGCACTATTCGACAGCCGCTCTCGCTCCCGACAGAATGGTTATCACGATGAACGGACTTTCAAAGTCACACATTGTCTGCGGTTTCCGTTGCGGCTGGATGTGCATCAGCGGCTATAAGGGCAAGGCCGATGACTATGTTGAAGGTATTTTCCAGATTGCCGCCATGCGTCTTTGCGGCAACGCTCTTACTCAGCTCGTTATTCCTGCAGCTCTTGAAGACAACGCAAGCACACAGGCTATGCTTGTTCCGGGCGGCAGACTTTATGAGCAGAGAGAGGCTGTTATCCGTGAAATCGACAAGATCGACGGACTTTCGGTTGTCAAGAACCACGGTGCATTCTACGTATTCCCGAAGCTCGATGTCAAGAAATTCAATATCACAAACGACAAGAAGTTTGCTTTTGATCTTCTTCATGAGAAGCACATCTTCATCGTTCCCGGTTCGGGCTTTGACTGGCATGAGCCTGATCACTTCAGAATCGTTATGCTCCCGAAGCCGGATGAGATCGCCCAGGCGATCCGTGACATCGGCGACTTCCTCAACGGCTACTGGCAGAAGAACGACTGAGCCGAAATTTAAGCAAAAAATTAACAGGGCTGTGATTCATCACGGTCCTGTTGTTTATATTATAAGCGGCCATCGACCCAAGGTCTGCAAAAATTTCTTACATACTGTGTGTTTCGTTATTGTCCTTTGATCCGAGCACCTCCTGCCTCAGCTTTTCGTACATATTCCAGAGCTTAGGATTCGTATATTTCTTCCAGCTTTCAACATCATTATCAATGAAATGCTCTCTCATTTGGCTTGCCGATATGTCAATTGTTTTCGGAATATACAGCTCGGCAATCGACGCACCCTCAACGCTGTCGAACCAGCTCACACGCCTTGCCTCTTTGCCCGAAATAAGCAGTTCGGGCATCTCACCGAAGCGATCAACAACATTTTTCAGAACATAATCGCCCCATGTCGAATTGTTTCCGACTCCGATGTCGGGCAGTGAACAGACGCATATGCTGTCGCCGAAAACGGTTTTCAGCATTTCTTCTCTCGTTTCATATGTAAACGGATTTTTGCTTGTCCCCGATTCATTTGACGATCCGATAAGCACCCCTACCCTGTCGCAAAGCTCAATTGCTCTGTTTATCATATCCTCATGACCGGAATGGAGAGGCTGAAAACGTCCGACCAAAAATCCGAGTTTGTATGGCTTGTTCATTATATTCCCCTTTTATCAATTCAGGGTTGCCGCACCGAAATGCAGCAACCCTTTAATTAATTATTAAAGACCGTATTCTTCGGCAACATCGGCAATTTTAACCGGCATACCTGTCTCAAGAGACTTCTTGGCGGCAATACCGATAAGTACGGGCTGGAGGCCGCACTCAAGGCCGACAGTGATCGGCTTGTCGTTAACAACACAGTCAACGAACTGAGAAACCTCCTCAACATATGCTCCCATGTATCTCTCAAGGAAGAAGTTGAGCGGAACCTCACCATGAACGCCGTTAGCGTCTGAAACAACCGCTGTTGACTCAGAGTCATTTGAAATAGCAACCTGACCGAGTGAGCCGAAAGCCTCAACTCTCTGGTCGTAGCCGTAGCTTGCACGGCGGCAGTTATCAATAACTGCGATTGCGCCGTTAGCGAGCTTCATGGAGATAACGGCCGTGTCAATGTCGCCTGCCTCGCCGATTGCGGGATCAACAAGAACTGCGCCGTATGCGAAAACTTCCTCAACCTCTGAACCTGACATGAAGCGAACCATATCGAAATCATGAATAGTCATATCAAGGAAGATACCGCCCGAAACCTTGATGTAGCTTACCGGCGGTGCGCCCGGGTCACGGGAGCAAACCTTGAGGATATTAAGATCGCCTATCTGACCGCCCTCAACAGCCTTTCTTGCGGCCTTAAAGTTGTGGTCAAAGCGGCGGTTAAAGCCTACCTGATACTTAACATTGCTGTTTTCAAGAGCCTTCTTAACCTCAAGGATCTTGTTTACGTCATGGTCGATCGGCTTCTCGCAGAAGATGTGCTTGCCTGCGGCAATAGCTTCGAGAGAAATCGTTGAATGTGTGTCGGTTGATGAGCAGATAAGAACAGCCTGAATGTCCTTATCCTCAAGAATCTTATGATAATCGGTGTAGAACTCATTTACACCGAGTCCCTTTGCCCACTCTTTTGTCTCGTCATTGAGGAACGGATCGGCAATAGCCTTAACCGTAGCTGACTTAACATATCTCATGATTGACTCGCAGTGTACCTTACCGATACGGCCTGCGCCGATAATACCAACATTTAACATAGCTTTATGCCCTCCTGATTATATTGTGCCGTCCCATGTGGAAACTTCTGTTTTCTTCATTTCTTCCTCGTCGAACCAACGTGTTGTTACGCACTTGCTCTCTGTGAAGAAACGATATGCGTCCTTGCCGAGGCAGTGGAGATCGCCGAAGAACGAATCCTTATGACCTGCAAACGGGAAGAATCCGATCGGAACGGGAATACCAACGTTTACGCCGACCATGCCGCCGTCCGTGTGACGAACAAACTCACGGGCATAGTAACCGTTCTGAGTGAAGATAACCGAACCGTTTGCATACGGGTTAGCGTTCATAACAGCAAGACCCTCTTCAAAACTCTTAACTCTCTTGATGCAAAGAACGGGGCCGAATACCTCGTCACGGCCGATTGTCATGTCCTCTGTAACATGATCAAAGATTGTCGGACCTACATAGAAACCGTTTTCATAGCCATCAACAACGCAGTTTCTGCCGTCAAGCACAAGATCCGCGCCCTCTGCAACGCCCTTGTCTATGTCCTCAAGGACTTCCTTATAGTGCTTCTCATATGTAATCGGGCCGAGCTTTGATGTCTTATCGTATGCCGGGCCGAGTTTAAGTCCCTTAGCCTGCTTAACAAGCTCTGCCACAAACTTATCTGCGATGCTCTCCTCAACAACGCAGCAGCTCAAAGCCATACATCTCTGACCGGCACAACCGAATGCAGAGTTCATAACGCCTGCCGCAGTTCTCTCGATCGGAGTATCTGCAAGAACAAGAGCGTGGTTCTTAGCCTGGCAAAGGCACTGGACTCTCTTGCCTGCGCTTGCAGCCTTTTCATATATAAGTTTGCCGACGGGAGTGGAGCCGACAAATGTGATACCCTTGACATCGGGGCTTTCAAGAATCGTGTTGATCTCGTTTCTCGAACAGGTGACAACGTTGATAACGCCGTCGGGAACGCCTGCTTCCTTATAAAGCTCGGCAATTCTGAGAGCTGTTCTCGGAGTAAGGCTCGCTGCCTTGAGAACCATAGTGTTGCCGCATGCGATACAGGTAGGAGCCATCCAGCCGAACGGAATCATTGCCGGGAAGTTTACCGGAACGATACCTGCGAAAACGCCCATCGACTCGCGGTACTTAACTGTGTCATAGCCTCTTGAAGCGTCCATAACGCTCTCGCCCATCATAAGTGACGGAACCTGAGTTGCAAGCTCAGTACCCTCTTTAGCCTTGAGAACGTCGCCCTCGGCCTCAGCCCATACCTTGCCGTTTTCTTCGGCAACAAGCATTGTAAGCTCGTCCATGTGCTTTATAAGAAGATCACGGATGTTGTAAAGAATCTGTGCTCTCTTGATCGCCGGAGTTGAGCTCCAGCCCGGGAAAGCAGCCTTAGCCGCTGCAATAGCGCCGAGAACCTCGTCGTTAGTACAGCAGGGAGCATAACCCGTTGTCTCGCCCGTGCTGGGGTTGACAAGAGTGTAGTATTTGTCTGTCTTTGATTCAACGTACTCACCGTTGACAAAGTATTTGAGTTTTTCTGCGGACATTGTTACATCTCCTTGTATGTTATTCTATTTTTTAACTTGTTTTTCAGACCTTCGCTTTGAGTGTGAGCCTCGGTCGGTTTCTGCCGGCTTTCCTTGCCTCCCCCTAAAGGGGCGCCAAGAATCTCTGCTAACTTTTAAACAGAATAATCAAGCTTAGTCTACCTGTTCAAGCCTTCCCTTCGTTGATTCAAGGGGAGGCTTGCTTGACTTTCACCTTAATTATTCACTATAAATTATACTCAAAGTCCTGCCTTTTCTGCAATGTAGGCTCTTGCCATCTTTGCATACTTGAACGGATTTGCGATTGCGGGATCCTGCTCTGCTTCAACGAGCATCCAGCCCTCATAGCCTGTTTCGTCAAGAACGTCAAAAATCGGCTTGAAGTCAATTGCGCCGTCACCGGGCACGGTGAAAGCACCCATACGAACGCCCTGAAGGAAAGACTTGTGCTCGTCCTTGACCTGCTTAACGATCTCCGGGCGGATATCCTTGAGATGAACGTGCTTGATTCTCTTGGCATACTTCTTGAGAACTGCCATGTAGTCCTCGCCGCAATATGCAAGGTGACCCGAATCAAAAAGGAGGTAAACAGCGTCGGGGTCACACATATCCATCATCTTGTCGATTTCCTCGGCTGTCTGAACAACCGTGCCCATGTGATGATGATAAACGAGTGTGATGCCGTATTCCTTGGCGATATTGCCGAGCTTTGAAAGTCCGTCGGTGAACTTCTTCCACTCTTCATCGTTCATAACGTATTTATTCTCAAAAACAGGTGTATTCATCTGTCCCTGAATGCTGTAGCTCTGCTCCGAAGCACCGATTCTCTTTGCTCCGCAGCCCTTAAGGAATTCGCAGTTCTCTCTGAAATCCTTCTCTACCTCTTCAAAGGGCTTTGTGAGAATGAATGATGAGAACCAGCGGTTAGCAATCTGAAGTCCTCTGATATCAAGGTACTCGTGCATTTCCTCAACGGTCTTTGGATATTTGTTTCCTATCTCACAGCCCTCAAAGCCTGCGAGTGCCATTTCGCTTACGCACTGCTCAAAGGTGTTCTCACTGCCGAGATCGGGCATATCGTCGTTTGTCCAGCCGATCGGTGCAATACCGAGTTTAATTTTTTTTGCGTCCATGTTACCTCTCCTTGTTAAAGAATTGCGTAGTAAGATTTTGTAAGGTGTTGCCTTAAGGCAATATCGCACAATTGAGGTGTGCGGTTTTGCCTTAATACTTTTTAGCCTCAGAAAGTTTCTGCGTTCTTTCGGCAAGTGCTTCCTTACCCTTTTCGGTACGCGGAATATCCGAACAGCCGACATTCCACCAGCCGCCGTATCCGTCCGTCATGGATTTCGGAAGAACTTTTATATCAATGAGCACGGGCTTTGTCTGCTTAAGTGAATCGAGCACTGCTGCCTCAAGCTCATCCATAGTTTTTGCGGTGTATGCGACATAGCCGTAGCCTCTTGCACATGCGGCATAGTCGATATTCATAAATTCACCCTCACGGATCGGCTTGTCGCCGTCACGGTAACGGGCTTCCGTACAGAGCGAATTAACGCCCTGACCCATCTGAAGATTGTTGATACAACCGAAGGAAGCATTATCAAAGAGCATGACGTTGATCTTCTTGCCCTCCTGCAATGCGGTCAGCATCTCGGAATGAAGCATATTGTAGCTGCCGTCACCGGTGAAAGCGTAAACCTCCTGATCGGGGCAAGCGAGCTTTGATCCGAACGCACCTGCGATTTCATAGCCCATACATGAATAGCCGTACTCCATATTGTAGGAATAGAGCTTGTCTGTCGTCCACATTCTCTGCATACAGCCGGGAAGCGAACCCGCCGCACCGACTGCAACAGCGTCGGCCGGGATGAGCTTGCGAATAAGCGAGAGAGCCGCCGTCTGAGTGATAACACCGCCCGTTGCCTTAACGAAGCTTTCAACTGCGTCGGGCATATGGTTCGGAATTTCGGGAGTGTAGCCCTCGCCGTAGTTAGTTGCGGCAAGACGTGCCATTTCCTTATCCCAATCTGCCTTTGCGTCTGCAATTTCGGTCGTATAAGCCGACTTGTAGCCGTCAAGATATTTTTCGAGAGCTGTCACACCCTCCTTGGCATCGGCAACCATCTTTATGCTGTCAAGTTTGCCTGCGTGGAATGCGCTGGCATTGATAGTTACAACCTGAGTGTCGGCATAAAGCCACTTTGACGAGGTTGTGAAATCGGAGAATTTCGTTCCGATACCGATGATCAAATCCGCGTCCCCGGCAAGCACGTTTGCACTTGAATTGCCTGTTACGCCGATACCGCCGACATTGAGATAATGACTTGATTCGATTGCACTCTTACCTGCCTGGGTCTCGGAGAACGGGATGTTGTGCTTCTCGCAGAAAGCCTTTACCTGCTCGCCTGCGAACGAATATCTAACACCGCCGCCGACAATAACAAGTGGCTTCTTGCTCTTTTTGATTTCAGCGGCAACCGCTTTGACCTCATAGTCACACGGAATCTGCCTGGGAATAAAATGAACTCTTTTTCTGAAAAATTCAACGGGATAATCGTAGCTTTCACCCTGAACATCCTGACAGAGAGCGATTGCCGCCGCACCTGTGTGGGCAGGGTCTGTAAGGACTCTCATAGCGTTTGTGAGAGCCGTCATAACCATCTCGGGACGGGTAATACGGTCAAAATAACGTGTTACCGCTCTGAAAGCGTCGTTGGTCGTGCATGTACCGTCATGGAGCTGCTCAACCTGCTGAAGAACGGGGTCGGGCTGACGGCTTGCAAATGTGTCGCCCATGAAAAGGAGAAGCGGAATATTGTTGACCGTGGCAGTAGCCGCCGCCGTAACCATATTCGCCGCACCCGGGCCGATTGACGACATACAGGGTATGATTTTAAGTCTGTTGTTCATCTTGGCGTATGCCGTTGCAGCCTGAGCCATACCCTGCTCGTTTCTGCCCTGCATAACCTTTATTGAGTGCTCTGCCTGAGAGAGAGCCTCGCCGACACCGAGAACACAGCCGTGGCCGAAAATAGCATAGAAAAGCTCAACAAATTTGCTTTCAACGAGCTTTCCGTCCTGCTCAATGGCAACGTACTGATTGTCAAGATATCTGACGATTGCCTCACCGGCAGTCAATCTGATTGTTTTCATATCTTATGATCCTTTCTTTGAGGATGTTGGGGATAGACGTTAGACGTTAGATGTTAGATTGTAGATATTAGATGTCTGTACTTTCAGTGCTTCTTGCAGTTCGGGAGCTGTATGTATATACTGCCCCGAACGAAAAATGTGCTGTACAGAATTTGCCAAATGTATTCTACCGAACCAAACTGCCAAAACGCATTTTAGTGAGAGATTTTTTGTTAGGCGGATTTTATTCCGTCCTACAATCAAACCTCTGAATAAATTTGAGAAAATTTTGTTCACAGTGCTTTTTGCAGTTCGGGAGCTGTATGTATATACTGCCCCGAACGAAAAATGTGCTGTGGGCAAAATTAGCCAAATTTAAGCGCGGGCTACCATTTCGCCGTACTTATCCTTTTCTTCTTTGATAAACTTTTTAATTTCATCAACCGTCGGCATGAAGAGTGAGCAGCCGTGAGCGGCAACAAGCATTGAAGCCGATGCACTTCCGAGCTCAAGGCAGTCCATGATGTCGAGACCTTCGAGAAGTCCGTAAATGAATGCCGAACCGTAGCCGTCACCGCCGCCGAAGGACTTAAATGCCTTGACCGGGAACGGTTTGATTGAATACTCGCCGTCGGCCGTGTGAGCCGTTGAGCCTTCCTTGCCGTGCTTGATGATGACGATTTTATTACCCATCTTCATCCAGTGCTCGGCTGTCTCCCTGTCGGTTCTGCCGGGAGCGGAAATAGACTCGGTAAGGTCAAATTCCTCACGGGAACCCATTACCATGTCACTGTTGGAAGCAACGATTGAATAATAAATTGCTATCTCGTCTGCATTCTTCCAGTTGTAAGGACGATAGTCGATATCAAAAATAATCTTTGTGCCGACCTTCTTAGCAAGGTACATTGCCTTGAGGCAAGCCTCTCTTGACGGGCTTTGCGAAAGGGCTGTGCCGCTGATGAGAATAGCCTTTGCGCTCTTTATGTAGTCCTCGTCAACATCGTCCGGGTGGAGCATAAGGTCTGCAATTCCGTCACGATACATGAGGATGCTGCTTTCGTGCTCCGACTTAATCTCGGTGAATGTAAGACCGAGCTTTTCGCCGCCCTTTGTGCGAGTAACGTGGGAAATGTCGATTCCCTCGCCTGCAAAGAAATCCTCAACGTATGTGCCGAACTGATCATCGGAAACCTTGCCGATGAAGCCGACCTTCTTGCCCAAGCGTGCAAGGCCTACTGCAATGTTGGCAGGAGAACCGCCGACATATTTCTTATAGTTTTCGCACTTATCAAGTGTGTTGTAGTAGTCCGTCGGGTTAAAGTCGATTGCAACTCTGCCGATCGGGATGAGGTCAAGCTCTCTTGTCTCGTCAAAATCAATGTATTTCATACTGAAACCTCCGATATATTCAATAAATAATTAACCGATGTGAATTCCGCGTTCCTCTCTCTTTTCGGCAAGCTCGAGCGTAATCTTTTCCATCTTTTCGCCGACGAGATCATAGGACTTCATCGGAATCGTGCTGAGAAGAAGGCTGATGCCGGGAACGATAGAAATAAGTGAGAACATTGCATATCTCATAGTCATCGAAAGATCCGTTGCGGCAACGGCTGCTTCCTTTGCAAGCATTTGTTCCGGATTAAGACCGATTGCAAGATACATAACTATGATACCTGCCGTTGCAAGGGCATTACCGAGCTTGTTGACGAAGCCCTGGCATGCCGAACCGAGACCGGTTTCTCTGTATCCTGTTTCCCACTCCATATAGTCAAGGCTGTCGGCAATCATCGCATATGATACGACGTTGAGAACACCGAGCGGAACAGCAGAAATAACGAGGAACGGAATGCAGATAAAGAAGCTGAGCTTTCCCGCAACAACAAAGTAGCCGACCAAGGAGGTCAAAAGACTTGCAACGAAGCCCAAGGTGCATGTTGTTACAACGATCTGTTTGTAATTGAACTTTTTTATAAGTGCAGGCATAAAGAGCATTGCACCGAACATTCCGACTGCCGAGCAAACCGAAAGAATCGTGCTGACAGATCCGATACTCTTTGAAATAGCTTCGGATCTTTCAAGTCCCGTCATTGTGCTGAGGTCTCCGCCGATATATACCGCATAACGCGCAACATGAACAGAAGCCGCCTGAAGCATATATCTGCCGGATGAAAGAACACCCATAATGATAACAAGCATGAGCGGCTTGCACTTGAATATTCTCGAAAGCTGTGAGGGCTCTCCCTTGACGGCTTTTTTATCGGGAATAACAACACGCTCTTTAACGTGCGGATATGAACTGATATAAAGAATAACGCCGATTACCGCAGCAAACACGGCAATCAATATATATTTCATTTTATCATAGTTTATTGTATTTCCGACAACAACCGTGAATTTATTGAAGAAGGTCTGAACCAAATCGTTATCCGACACCTGCATCTTAGCGCAGAGTCCCGGGAGAACCAAGCCCGCAACAAGATAGAGAGCCATAGGAACAGCCGAACCTACACCGTTAAAGGTACGGGCAACGGAAATGAGGTTGCCGCGCTCGTTCGGATTGGGAGTCATAACATTCGGGAGACTCCAGAACGGAACGTCTGCCGCTGTGTAGATCATGCCCCAAAGAACGTAAACAACGCCTGCATAAATCATCAAACCTGTTTTGTCAAGGTCGGGATAATAGAACATAAGGAAGGTAAGTAACGCAATGGGAACCGACATGAACACAATATACGGCTTCATCTTGCCCCAGCGTGTTGTGTGGCGGTCAATGATCATACCCATGAGAGGATCATTGATGGCGTCCCAAACTCTTGCCAAAAGCATGAGCAGAAGAACAAAAATAAGAGGGAGCTTCATAACGTTGGTGTAAAAGTCCGAGATGTAGGAGGACATTACACTGTAGATCATGCCCTGTCCGAGTCCCGCCAGACAGAACATACGAAACTCTTTGGATTCGACAAATTTTTCCTGCATCACGTCGGCGCGGGCGGCCTTTGATGCGGATTTTTTTGAGCTGCTTGCCATATTAAATCTCCTTGATATCAAATTGAAAGATCGTCTAATCTTATCCTTGCTATTTTAACATATATTAACGACCGTTTCAATATAAAATATTAAAAATAAACAAAATTTTTGAGCCTATATAGCAAGCAAAAAACCTTCCCCTTTTAGAAGAGGAAGGTGATGTGCGTATTCAATTAAAATACGAAGTTTGTGAAGTCAACAGATGTCTTTGCGTCACCTGTTGCAGACTTGATTGTAACTATTGTGTATTTAACCTTTGTAAGAGCAACATTCCAGTCATAGGAAATGTGGAGCGAGACAAGATTGCCCGTCTTTGAGTTGATCGTTGCGGTGATCTTGATATTCTTGTTGTTCTCAACAACGCTTTCAACGGAAGCACCGTCGGCATTGTTAAGGCCGTCAAAGATATTTCCCGCATTCTTATAATCATAAGCCTTCTTGTCGCCTACTCCCGAGTAGAGACCGGTTCTTGCAAGAGCTGTTGAATCGTGCTTACCTGCAGAGCTTGCCTTGCTGGTGCCGTTTTTGAGGGTCATGGTGATAACGTAATTATTGCCGCTCTGCTTGCATGTCGGCGAAGAAATGTCCTTAGCGGTAAGAGAAGCCTTTGAAATCTCGCCTACCTTGCCCTTTGCATAAGATTTATTCTGTGTACCTACTCCGAGGAAATCGTTAACCGTATCAACAACTATCTTCATCTCCATGAGCTTACCGCCGTTGAGATTGCTGATAGAAGTAACTCTCTTCTTTGAGAAGCCGGCCTTGGAGTTAACTGCCTTGTTAACTGCTGCATTGTAGTATGCTGCGATATCGGCTGCAGTTGAAGGAATCTTTGATGCCGTGCTTGATGAGCCGGGCTTTGCTGCCGACGGAGTTGCCGGAGAAGCCGGATCTGTTGCAGCCGGAGAAGCCGGATTTGAAGGATCTGTTGCCGAAGGATCTGTTGCCGAAGGATCAGCCGACGGGTCCGCCGGAGCAGCCGGATCAACCGACGGATCAGCAGATGGATCTGCCGAGGGATCACCGGATGTTGAAGAATTAGTTGCCGAAGCCTTAGCCGCATCAACCTTTGCAGTGCTTATTTTTCCGATGCTGATTACAGATGTAACTGCAACTGCGATAACGCAAAGTAAAGCTGTCACACACTGGATAACTGTCTGTTTCATTGTTACCTACTCCACTTCTTTTTCTTTAATTTGTCAATAGACAAATGCATTATATCACATACTTACTCCAAAATCCAGTATATTTATACATTTTTTGAAAATTTTTATTTTCCGTTTAAAAATTCATATCTTTTTAATAGATTTTTATTTTACAGTATGTTATAATACGTTTTGAATGCGGAACAAGGCTGTTTTCAAATTAGTAGAAGCCTTGTGGGCGCCCCTTTAGAGAAGCCGACTGAGGGGTTTTGTCCCAAGAGAAAAGATAAAAGTATATCAAACTTTAATTATTGCGTCTAATATCTTCAATCTAATATCTAACATCTATTTCGGGAGGTGTTCATTTGAGCAAGAAGTTTATTTCATGGAACGTTAACGGCATAAGAGCCTGTATGACAAAGGGCTTTATGGACGTTTTTAATGAGCTGGATGCTGATATTTTCTGCCTTCAGGAAACTAAAATGCAGGAGGGACAGCTCGTGCTGGAGCTTGACGGCTACCATCAATATTGGAGCTATGCCGAAAGAAAGGGTTATTCCGGTACGGCGATTTTCACAAAGGATGAGCCGCTCAGCGTCAGCTACGGTCTCGGAATTGAGGAGCTTGATACAGAGGGCAGGCTCATCACGCTTGAATTTGACGATATCTATTTTATTACGGAATATGTTCCGAATGCTCAGGACGGACTGAAAAGAATCGACCACCGTATGAAATGGGAGGACGCTTTCAGGGCTTATGTTTCCGAGCTTCAGAAGAAAAAGCCCGTTGTTTTCTGCGGTGACCTAAACGTGGCACATAATGAGATAGACCTGAAAAATCCCAAAACAAACCGTGGCAACGCCGGATTTTCCGATGAGGAGCGAGGCAAGTTTGGGGAACTGCTTGACGCCGGCTTCATTGACACCTTCCGTTATTTCTACCCCGATCTTGAGAATGCTTACAGTTGGTGGTCATACCGATTCAAAGCAAGAGAAAAAAACGTCGGCTGGCGTATCGACTATTTCTGCGTTTCAAAGGCTCT
>USJJ01000005.1 GCA_900554995.1 uncultured Ruminococcus sp.
CGACCACAACCAGCTCACCATGGAGATCATGCAGAAGGTCGCCGACCGGCACGGACTGGTCTGTCTGCTGCATGAAAAGCCCTTTGACGGCGTCAACGGCAGCGGCAAGCACAACAACTGGTCCATCGCAACCGACACGGGCGTAAACCTTCTTACCCCGGGTGAAACTCCTTATGAGAACGCTCAGTTCCTGCTTTTCCTTTGTGCAGTTATTAAGGCTGTTGATGATTATCAGGATCTTCTCCGTCTTTCTGTTGCAACGGCAGGTAACGACCACAGACTCGGTGCAAACGAAGCACCTCCGGCAGTTGTTTCAATCTTCCTCGGCGATGAGCTTACAGAAGTTCTTGAGGCTATTGAAAGCGACAAGCCGTACAGCGGTGCGGAAAAGACAGTTATGAAGCTCGGCGTTCACGTTCTTCCGAAGTTCTTCAGAGACACAACGGATAGAAACCGTACTTCGCCGTTTGCTTTCACGGGAAACAAGTTTGAATTCCGTATGCTCGGCTCGGCAAACAGCATTGCTTGCACAAACATCATGCTTAACGCCGCAGTTGCAGAGAGCCTTAAAATTTATGCAGACCGTCTTGAGGGCGCTGACGATTTTGAGACCGCTCTCCATGACATGATTAAAAAGACCATCAAGGATCACAAGAGAATTATCTTCAACGGCAACGGCTATGACGATGCATGGATCAAAGAGGCTACGGAAAAGAGAGGTCTTCTCAACCTCCGCACAACTCCCGATGCACTCCCGACCTTGCTTGAGAAGAAGAATGTTGATATGCTTACGGCTCACAAGATCTTCTCACCTGCCGAGATCGTATCACGTTACGAGATCACTCTTGAAAACTACTGCAAGACTGTTAACATCGAAGGCAACACAATGGTTGACATGGCAAGGAAAGAAATTATTCCTGCCGTTGAGAAGTATGTTTCCGATATTGCAACAGCTTACAGCGCAAAGAAGAATTCCGTTGCCGGTATTTCCGTAAAGTATGAAGAGGATATGCTCAAGAAGCTTTCCGTTCTTGTTGACGAAATGGATGCGGCAACAAAAGAGCTTGAAATTGCGCTTGTTAAATACAACACGATCAAGGATATCACCGAGGCTTCCGAAGACATTCGTGATGATGTAATTCCGAAGATGTCCGTTCTTCGTATCGCCTGCGATGAGGCGGAGACGATCACGGCAGAGAGCTACTGGCCGTTCCCGACCTACGGTGATCTCCTCTTCGGCGTAAAATAAACAACTCCTTATTGATTTATCCTTTCTCGGTATCGTGTCCCTTTTGCATCGGCGAAAGGGACAGTCAGATACCAAGACGGTGATCGATAAGAAAAATAAAGACGATAATGCTAAAAGCGTTTGAGTCGGAAGAAGTAATGCAGAGGTTCACTCTCAGAGAGTGCGGAACGGTGGAAGCCGCACAGCGGAAGCTGCATGAATAACATCCGACGAGCTTCGATCCGAAAGATTTTCAAGTAGGTGAGACGGAGGTCAACCGTTACGGTGGCAGGGTCTTGACAGAGACCTTAAAGAACAAAAATAGGTGGCACAGCGGGTTACGGCACCTGCCCTATTCTATGCTGAAAAAAATCACGGAGGATTTTATTATGTGTTCAATTATGGGTTACTGCGACAGCTGTGACGATTTTGAGGAATTTAAAAAAGGATTTGACAAGACGGTATCCAGAGGCCCCGATGACAGCCGTATCGTTGATACAGGCAAGGGTCTTTTAGGCTTTCACCGTCTTTCTATTATGGGACTGACCCCCGAAGGAATGCAGCCGTTTGAGCTTGACGGCAGCTATGCAATCTGCAACGGTGAGCTTTACGGATTTGAAAAAACAAAGGAAGAGCTTAGCAAAAAATATACATTCAAGAGCGGCTCGGACTGTGAGATCATTCTCCCGATGTACCGTGAATACGGCGTTGATATGTTCAAGATGCTTGATGCCGAGTTTGCAATGATTATCTATGATGCAGAGGCAGGCGAGTACATAGCCGCAAGAGATCCGATTGGCATCAGACCGCTTTATTACGGCCATGACGAAAAGGGTACAATCGTTTTCGCAAGCGAGGCTAAGAACCTTGTGGGAATGTGCAAGGATATCATGCCTTTCCCTCCGGGACACTATTATAAGGGCGGCGAATTTCACTGCTATTGCGATATTGCCGCAGTCGATAAGGTAAGCTACGATTCGCTTGATGAGATCTGTTCAAAGATTCACGACAAACTTGTTACAGGCGTTGAAAAAAGACTTGTGGCAGACGCAAAGGTCGGTTTTCTTCTTTCCGGCGGACTTGATTCCTCACTTGTGTGTGCGATCGCTCAGAAAAAGCCGATTCGTACATTTGCAATCGGCATGAGCGAGGACGCAATCGACCTCAAATACGCAAAGCAGGTTGCCGACTATATCGGCAGTGATCATACCGAGGTCATCATGACGAAGCAGCAGGTTCTCGATTCGCTTGACGATGTTATTCATCTTCTCGGTACTTTTGATATCACGACTATCCGTGCTTCAATGGGCATGTATCTTCTTTGCAAATGGATTCATGAGAACACCGATATCCGAGTTCTTTTGACGGGTGAGATTTCCGATGAGCTTTTCGGCTACAAGTATACGGATTTTGCTCCGTCAGCCGAGGAGTTCCAGAAGGAATCGCAGAAGAGAATCCGTGAGCTTCATATGTATGATGTTCTTCGTGCCGACCGTTGTATTTCTGTCAACAGTCTTGAGGCCCGTGTTCCGTTCGGCGATCTCGACTTTGTAAAATATGTAATGTCAATTGATCCCGAGAAGAAGCTCAACAAGTATGGCAAGGGCAAGTATTTGCTTCGACACGCATTTGAGGGCGATTATCTTCCCCATGATATTCTTTACCGCGAGAAGGCAGCATTCTCCGATGCCGTAGGTCATTCAATGGTTGACTACCTCAAGGAGTTTGCAAGCACATATTATACCGATGAAGAATTTACCGAGAAGTGCGAAAAGTATGACCATGCGAAACCGTTTACCAAGGAATCACTTCTTTACAGAGAGATTTTTGAAAAGTATTATCCCGGTCAGTCGCAGATGATAGTTGATTTCTGGATGCCGAACAAGAGCTGGGAGGGCTGTGACGTTAACGATCCGTCCGCAAGAGTTCTCTCCAACTACGGCGACAGCGGTAAATAAGCAACAAACAGGCAGTTCAAATCGAACCGCCTGTTTTTTACTATTGATAGTCCCCGTGCCAACAGAATCCTTGCAAATCATAAATCAAGCCGAAACGTCGATGCGTCTCGGCTTGATTACGTTATTATTATTTTTCTTCAAGTGCTTCGCTGACCGGTACGGTAACTTTTCTGTCATAGCAAGCAAAGATATCGTCTACAAATCTCTTTTCGGGCGCCTTTGTTATAAGGCTGACAATCGGAACGATAACGAGTGAAGCAAGCATTGCAAATGCGCCGCAGTTGACCGGACTTTGAATGATCGTCGGGAAATGAGCGCCGAAGAACATATTGGCGATCATTATGCCCGAGCCCCAGATAAAGCTGACTGCGCACGCCGCCTTTGTAACCTTTTTCCAGTACAGGCTGTAAAGGAACGGTGCAAGGAACGATCCGGCAAGAGCACCCCATGAAAGGCCCATAAGCTGCGCAATAAACGTAACCTTGTTCTTATACTGGATAACTGCGATAACCGCCGAAATGATGATAAAAACAAGAATGAATGCACGGATTATAACAAGAGTCTTTTTCTCATCTTTCTTTTTGCTCAGCGGTACAATGAAATCAAGTGTGAGCGTTGAGCTTGACGTCAGCACAAGAGACGAAAGCGTTGACATTGATGCGGAAAGAACAAGGATAAGCGTGATGCCGATAATCAGCGGCGAAAGGTTGGAGAGCATTGTCGGGATAATCTCATCATAGCCCTTGCCGGCAACATCAACATTGAAGATTCTGCCGAATCCTCCGAGGAAATAGCAACCGCCCGCAACGATGATTGCAAAAATCGTTGAAATGATCGTGCCCGTATGTATTGACTGCTCGCTCTTGATCGAGTAGAATTTCTGAACCATCTGCGGAAGTCCCCAGGTGCCGAGGGAAGTCAGCAGGATAACGCCTGCAAGTCCTGCGGGATCGGGACCAAAGAATGAAGCAAACACGCCCGGAACGGTCGATACCTCGGGATCACTGACCTCTGCGAGCACCGCAAGAGAACCGCTGAAGCCGCCATGAATTTTAAGTACGGAGTAGATGATGGCAACAATTCCGACAAGCATTACAATACCCTGAATAAAATCGTTAATCGCTGTCGCCATATATCCGCCGGCGATAACATAGATTGCTGTCAGCAGAGCCATAACAACAATGCAGATAGTGTAATCCACATTGAACGCCATTTCAAAAAGACGTGAAAGTCCGTTGTAAAGCGATGCGGTGTACGGAATAAGGAAAACGAAAATAATCAGCGAGGTTGCCAGCTTCAGCGCATTGCTGTCAAAGCGGGAGCCGAAGAACTGCGGCATAGTTGCCGAGTTGAGATGCTGAGTCATAACCCTTGTTCTTCTGCCGAGGATAACCCACGCAAGAAGAGATCCGATGAACGCATTTCCGAGTCCGATCCACGTCGATGCAACGCCGAATTTCCAGCCGAACTGACCTGCATAGCCTACAAAAATAACGGCGGAGAAATAAGATGTTCCGTAAGCGAAAGCGGTCAGCCACGGACCTACGCTTCTGCCGCCGAGGACAAAGCCGTTGACGTCCGTTGCACTCTTTCGGCAGTAAACGCCGACACCGATCATAACGGCGAAGAACGCAACAAGCAGAATGATTTTGATTGTCATAACATAACCTCCTAAAAAAATAAACGGTCTCGACCGCAATTGATCAAGACCGTCTGTTTTTCAAACGAATTTATCGCATTGAATCCGAAAGCAGACAGTCACAAATATAGTAATAATAGTAATAACGTCTATTCATAACTGTTGCTCCCTTCAATTGATGGTGTTATTATATACTACAAAGTTCGACTTGTCAACACTTTAAAGCGATAAATCGCATATTTTTTTAATTTTATTCGATTACGATCTTCCTTGCCTCAATAACTCTGTACTTTGCCGTCTTAAATGCTGCGGCATACTGCGGATCGGCATACTGAAAGGCTTCAAGATGAACACTTTGCCCCGGCATTAATCTGTCTGCATACAACGAATCGGTCGCAAGCCTCTCCCCGTTCGGTGTAACAGCCTCAATTGTTATGTCGAAAGAACATCGCTTGTCGGATTTGTTTTTCAACGTAACATCAAGGGATATCTCATTGTATACACCGTTATTGGAAATATGCAGCTTATCGAGTGAGATATCGACATACTTGTCCAAGACCTCGCTTGTTGACTCTCCTGCCACAAAATCGGCGATCTGAGAGCTGTCAACGCCTGTTGTGTTTTGTATGAGGTTCAGCACTCCCGTTGTATAAATAACGGTAAATAAAATCGTAAGGACCGCCTTGACAATAAAACCAATGAGTGCGCCCTTGCCTGCCGACTTAGCACGCCGTGGCTGCTTGCTGTCAAAGACCGCAAACAGAATAAGTCCGACAAGAGGAAAGAAAAATCCCAAGGCCGCAAATCCCGGGCTTGATCGATCATCCGGCGTATTGCCCTGACCGACGGATAACTGCGCACCGCAGTTTTGGCAGTAAGCCTCATTGCCGTTCTGATATTCTCCGCACCTTGAACAGTACATAAAGACATCCTCTTTCCCTTTTATTTTATCAGAAGCCGTTTCCTCTGCGGATCGGCTATATCGCTGTAAATCAGGTTCAGCTTGTTGACCAGTTTACCGATATCCTGCTTCTGGGACGAATTTTTGACGCAGACAATATTTGTATTAAACGTCATATATTTCATTTTTACTTCCGGATCCATCGACAGATGGTTATATTTGAGAAAACTGCCGTCCTCGCTTATATTTAAATATTGAGTCGCAACCTCAAGTGCTTCCGAATCCGAAAAATCCTTGCGGTCGTTATTGAACTCCCGGGTAACCATTTCGCTTAGCGTTTTGCGTGCCCACTTGTTGTGCTCAATTGCATTTTTTATTGCATACACGGTGTTGGGGCTTTTGATCTCAATCATCTTGTCTATAAGCTGTCCCGTGTACGGAAAGATACACTTCATTTCACCGTTTTTAGTCGTGACGGAAAACTCAGATGTGAAATAGTCGATAACCTCACGGCTCGCCGCAGCAACATTTTCAATCAGTCTCGGATTGTAATTTTCATTATATTTTATTGCAAACCCTGCAAACTCACAAGCATTATAAAGATCCGGAGTTTCACGTGCGTGGAGAGTTGTAAGCATTTCAAAATCTCCGTTTTCAATTGCCAGTGCCACCATATCCGTGCGCAGCGCATCTATATAATGCAAATGGGAATTTAAAACATCTTTTTCATAAATCGGTTTGCGTTCAATCTTTGTTCCTGCTCCGAATGTGTCGGTATAATTATTGTGATTCTCTTTAACAAACCATATGTAGCCCTTTTCAATAAGATATTTAAGCATTTTATAGTTTTTAAATTTCAGGGCGTAATCAATTACGGTCATATTATATTCGTCACTGTTCAGTATTAGCTTCTCATCGTGATGAATATAATTTTCCCAGAGACGTTCGTCATCGGAAAAAGCCATATTATAATTTGAATACCGGTATTCGCCCGAGGCGGGATGCTCCTTTGCACTGAGAATCTCCTCGCAGGAAACATTTAAAAGCTCACAAAAATATCCGAGATCATCAATCTGTATTCCCTTTTTTCCCTGACGGATTTGCGAGAGCTTGTTCGCCTTTTTGTCAATTTCGTCCTTCGTCGGTTCGGGCATTTCCGGGCATTCGAGTTTCAACAGGTCTCTGCAAAAGCTGCGTGTCGATCCAAACCTGCGGTCTATAAGCTCGGATAAATGAGCTCCGATCCTTTCATTTGTCGCTGTCCTAAACATTTTCAACATCCTTCCTTTCACGAATGATTATACTCCATTTCAAACGAAAAAGATATCCTTAATGTGCATATACAAAATCGTGCTTTAAAACAGTTCCTCAAAAAAAATATGTTATTTGCATATACGAAAACAGCCTTCCGTTGATATCAAATCAATAGAAGGCTGTGAATTCATCTGTAAATTTTGCAGTTAATGAGGTCATATTCAATTTCCATTACCCCACAACAACGGTAACTACGCCGGTAACCTCGCCTTGGAGCTCACCGTCAAGATAAGCCTGAGCGGAGTATGAGCAATTGTATTCGCCCGACGGTACAACCGTCGACAGCTTATCCTTTTCAAGATACTGACCCGGTTTAACGGTCGGCGATGTGTATATCATTTCGCCGTCGTCCTTATAAATCACAAACTTAATATCGTATTTGCAGCTCTCAGGATTTTCAAGCATAACACTGCCGAGAGAGTATTTATTCTCAAAGACAATTCTCTTGTTTATCAGATATCGAATCTCGCCGTCGGGCACACTCGTTATGTGTGCGTCGGAATCCACGCCGGGTAAAAGTCCGTCAGCCACCTTACCGCCGCTCGCCAGCGAAAGCCTTATCTGCGGAACATTACAGACCGCAATAATTCCGCACAGAACAACCGCAATCAGCAAAACTGCGGTCGATATTAACTTTTTATTTTTCTTTCTTTTCGCCATTGTAATCCACACCGACCGCAAGTTTAATTTCAGCGTATTTTGTGCCGACTTTTTCGTTTGTATTTATATCGTAAGCATTGACCGCTACCTTGACGTCGTGAACGCCGTAGCTCAATTCGCCGAACAGCTTTGCCCTGTTTATTTCTCTGCCCGGCTCAAGTCCGAGGGAACGATACAGGACGGTATCACCGTCATATACGGTTGCAATAAGCACGCAGTCATTGCTCTCGGGGTTACCGAAGCAAAGATCATCGGTTGAAAAATCATCATTAACGTCAACCACCGAATTGAAATAAAACTCAAAGCTCCGACTGCCTCTCGCTTTAAGCGCATCCATAAAAACCTGTTGCTGCTGCGCATTGAAAACACTTTCCTGCGCAACTGTTTCGCTCTCCAGTCTGCCGTTAAACTCTGTTTTTCTGATATCTGTCGGCACATTGACAAAGACAGAATGTGAAACGCAAACAATGCCCGTCACAATAAGCGCAATCGGCAGAACTATAAAGGTAAAAATGCGGAAATAATTAAATGATCCGAGAAATTCCTTGCTCGTGTAATATTTAAATTTTGTGCGGAAATTATCACGGCGATTTTTTCTATGTTCCTTGGATAGCTTTTTCTTCTCCGCCTTTTCCGCAATGCGATTATTCTTTGCGCTGACCTTTTGCCGCTGTTTACGAATTTCCTCACTGCGCTTTTCACGTTGCTTCTGCTTTCGCTCTTTCTCCTCAAGCACTCGTCTGGCGTCTTTCTCCGCCTGTTTTTTTCTTTTATAATTGTTTTTGCCTGCGACAGTTTTATCTGCCACAGGCACATTTTTCTTATTCGACATATCAATCAACTTCCATTATTCCCACGGTAATTTTTCGATATTCCATAACTGCGGATAACGGTTAAACTGAACTGCATCAACCTCAATCAGAGCCTTCACCGATGCACCGTCCTCAAGAGCCGATGCGTCAAAACTGCTCTCGTCAAAGCCCTTGATCATATAGAGCGTGTCAGCCCTTGCTTTTCCCGAAAGATCGCTGCCCTGATAGTAAACACAATAGTCCACGCTGCGGTTATCGTACCATCCGTCATAGAAAACAAACGGGACATCGGTCGTGTTCTGCGAAACCGAGCCGTCGGCAAGTCTCCATTCAAACGCCGTTTTGACTCTGAGGGTACAGATGCTTCCGCTTCTTTTAACGGTAACACGGAGGTTGCCGATATAATTTTCATCGCCTTTTTTCAAACTGAGATCATAAAGTCCGTTCTCGTCCTTATACTTATCCGCCTCAACCTGCGCCTTTCCGTTCTGAAAATAGACCCTTGCCGAAACATTGATGCCCGTAAGAGAGAAATTCTGAGATTTTGAGGTTCCGGTAACGAACCACGCCAATGTACTTCCTATAACAGCGATAACGGCGATAACGGCAACTATCGCAATCACTGCTTTCCTGTTTATCTTTTTGGACATATTCGTCACCCCGATTCCTTGGTTATCCTCTTGCTCCGTCCGCATTCTGAGTTGCGGTCATATTGATTCTTGTTGTATAAGTAACGGATTTTCCGTTTGCTATATCCGCCTTAACGTCGTCATACTCGATCCAGCTTGCAATTTTAATTGTCTTTGTCTCATTCGGAGCGAGCAAAATG
Organism: uncultured Ruminococcus sp.; assembly: GCA_900554995.1. Lineage (GTDB taxonomy): Bacteria > Bacillota > Clostridia > Oscillospirales > Acutalibacteraceae > CAG-488. Next base: position 9,342 of record USJJ01000005.1, read on the forward strand.
TATTTCGATCTGTTGTACTGATCAAGTCCGTTCTTGCTGAGCGACGGAACATTTGCTTTGATCATTTCCTTTACACTGCCGTCAACAAGCATATCGTCGGTGTATACGAACCAGCGATAGCCTTTTGCACCGTTGGTAACTTCAATATCAAAGTAAACTCTTGCGGGGACATTGCCCGAATTGGTGACGTTTACATCGTCGAAATTGACTGTCTTGTCAAAAAGCGTTTCGTTTCTATCGGCGAGCTTTGTCGCCGCATCGAAAGCGACCGTGTGATTGATAACAAACTTTGTATTGACTGAAAGATTTCCGAAAACGAAGCTGTCGCCGCTGTCAATCGTTCCGCTGTCATAGAACCAAGCGGAGGTTTTTGACATTCCCGAGAAATAGCCGACGCAGAGCACAAGTGCAACTGCCATCAGCGCTGTCAGAAACTTTTTAATTTTGTTCATCACTGCCACCTCCGTTTTTCTTCTTTATACTTGTTAAAATAATATTTATCCCGATCAGAGCAATCGCAATGCCCGCAAAAATTATCAGTCCCACCGGCTGTGAAATTTTCCCGAAAGCAATCGTAATGAAACCGAGCAAGGGAACGCTGTACCGCATTTTTCCCACAATTCTTTCCGACGACGTGTCCATCGGATCATTCTCGGGGTTGTTGTCTCCCCTGGTTGTTATTGTCTTTTTTTTCTTGTCAATCCCGACAATTCGATGGGTAAAATATTCTTTCGTTTCATCCGAGCCGACGGTCACGATGTCGCCGATTTTCAGCTCGTCGAAGCTGACCTTTTTTGAAAAGACTATATCGCCTGTTTTCAGCGTGTCCGCCATACTGTCGCTCGTCACTGCGTAACCTTTCATTCCCGATGCAATATTGAAAATGACAAAACCTGCAACAAGCAAAGTTACAATGGCAAGAACATTAAACAGAACGTTTTTAAGCCTGAGTTTTGACATACCGTTCCTCACGCATTTGTTCCCGAAAGCTGATAGGCATCAATTGTATCCCATGAGACATTGTCCGCCTGCTTCGCCTCAAACTTAACCTTGATGTTAACCGGCTGACCCGAATATGCTCTTGTGATGCTTTCTTTATATATAATGCTTGAAACTGCATCAATATATGAAACGTCGGGACCGATTGACGGAACCTTATCGAGACTGCTTATCTCAGCGGTTTCATAATTATCGCCCATATAGTAGAAATAGCAAACGCCGCTTGCATTTACATTTTTCGACCATTTTCCTGCGGCAAATGTAACGTCGATATCATCGTTACTGCCCGAATAGATCCTCTGCTCAGCCTTACCCGAGGAATACTTTGTGTACTCAATTGAAAGCCTGATCTGAACATTCGTTGTCGAGCCGTTGTTGACACGGAGCATAGCACCCTGTCCGTCAAGACTTACGAGATTGTCGCCGGGCATAATTATCGTTTTAGTGTCGCCGTCAATGTCGGTGAGCTTTGCCGTTTGGGATGTGCTGACAACGGAAACGGAAATACTCTGCTTTTTTTCAAGCGTTGTAACGAACCACGCATATGATGTGCCGCAGTTCATAAGACCTATTACGACCGCCAAGGATGCGACCAAAGCTATTATTCTCTTAGTCATAAGCCTTCTTCCTTTCTGCCAAAAACAGCTCAATCTCAATCGCTGCCCACGCAATATAAATTATCGCCACTGCAACTTTAACCACAGTATAGCGTAAAAATTTCACAACATATCCAAGGTACGGAATAACCGCCTCCACCTTGCCGTATGCGTACTCCGCCGATGTTTTGCCGACATCATTTTCCTTGTTGGCATCGCCTTTTGTTACAAAACTCTTCTCCCGATCGTCGATTCCGACAATTCTGTGAGTAAAGCTCTTCTTCTGCACGGGATCCGTGAATGTCACAATATCACCGACATTGTAGTCCTCAAAATTCTTGTAGCTTTTAACATAAATAAGACTGTTTGCTTTTATAGTCGGGGACATACTTCCCGTTTCGACAACAAACATATCCATCTTCATAAATTTCGGGACATAAACCACGCCGACCGCAACGATCGAAATACAGATCACAACCGCCGTCAGTAATATGTTAATCTTCTGTTTGCGAATACTTTTCATCCTCTTCATCCTTTTGATCCGAGAACTTATATTCGGCAATCAGCTTTGCCAAATTCACAGCCTCCCCCATTGTTATAAAAATCAGGGGGATGACTATAAAAATCAAGATAATTTTCGGATTTCTTAATACACTCAAAACAGAACTGCCTACGGTGCCGATATTGACAATTACCTTGCCGATCAGGTCGATCTGATAAACCGCCGTCTCATCGACTGCATCGTTGGCGTCGCCCTTGGTTTTGAATATCCTTTCGCCGCTGTCGCTGTCCTTTATTTCAACAATTCGGTGAGTATTGACCTTGCCTGAAATCGTGGTGTCGTTGGAATAAAAAGAAATAATATCTCCAACCTTCAGCGAATCAGGTTTCGCTTTAAATGTAATGACGATTCCGCCGACCGGGATCTCCGGCTCCATACTTCCCGTCTGCACCTGCAAAACGCTGAATCCGAGAACACTCGGAACCTTGCCCGCCGAGGCATTGAGAACAGAGACGAAAACTGTCAGTCCGATTACAAATATAAGTGCGGAAAGCGCCGCCATTACTCTTGAGAAAATCTTACCTGCTTTTTTCATAAATTATACAACCGGCTGTATGTTGATCTTCAATGAGCCAAGTGATGAGGACAAGCCCTGAATCGTCGTCGGGCTGTCTGCCGCAAGGCCGATCTCGTAATAGATAACAAAAACATCATTCTTTTTACTCTGATATGAGGCGAGCGATCTTCCGTCAAAAATCTTTCCGCCGGAAAGCTCCGACAATCTCATATAATCCGAACCGAACAGAAGCTGATCATCTCTGAATGATACCGTTCCGTTAGTGTTTTTTATCTTCGTTGCCTTGTAGACCGAATATTTTACCTGAACGGATTTTTTGAGGTCGGCGTTCATATTCGAGGGAAGTCCCTCAATCGACATACCGAGTTTCAACTTGTCGTCGGTTGCCGTTGTCATAATCATCTTATACTTTTTAAACGATCCCGAAGTCCAGTTTTTCAGTTCGATATCGCCGTAGAGACGTGAGTAATTATTGGCGTTGTCCGCAACGTAATACATAACGTTTGCATATGTCGGGGAAACGACCTCACTCTCAATCGACGAAACATAGTTATCGTTTGAATTACTGAACCACGCAAAGGAAACCGCTATAAGAGTCAGGGCCGATGCCACAGCTAATATTAAGTTTTTGACAAAGGTAAACTTTTTCTTCATTGTAACATCAACCCTCTACTTATTTACCGATAACGCTCCATACAGATCTTACGCCCCAATCGGGTTCGGATCTGACAATTTCAAATGTAATATCCACGGACTCGGATTTACCTGTCTTGATAAATCTGCCCTCACTGTCTGCATTCTTAACCTCAAGAACGTTGCCGTCCGCATCCGTTGCCTTTACCTTATAGCCGTAGCCGATCGGGAGGCTGAGATCAACATAGATTCCGCCGTCCGTTACGCTGACGCCGTTAATCGTTCGAATTTCCGAACCGATTTTTGTAAAGAATCCGAATGAATTTGCGCTGTCCTCCAGCTTACTCTTCAGCATTACGCCGACAAGCTTTCCGTCAAGGTCCTTTGTGGAATCAACTATCGAATAGCTGACCGTTGCCGAACCCTCACTTGCGGGGTTTGCATATCTCGCTATTCTGTTATCCGTATCGCCGAAGTCCTTGTTCTTCATAAGAGTGATAACAAGTCCGTTCGTTCTGTCAACGCTTACGGCATTGGAATTTACCTGCGCCGCAATCTTGATATCCGTATAATTCAATGCTGTTCCGACGTTCATACCGGAAACATATTTGATTATCATAGCTGCAAATTCAACCACTGTCGCAAATTTTGCCGAGCTCTCGGAAGATTTGAGCGGAGCGGGAACTGCGTAACCGTCGGTTGCAACAAATCCGCCGAGTGTAACTGCCGAAAGATCCTTTGTCGAGGATGACTTCATTCCGCTCTCGGAACCGTCCGCAACAGCGACCTGATTTCTCGAGGTTCTTCCGTCGAACAGAACATTCTCAGCCTTTGATTTATCGGCAAAACGACCTGCAATATTGCCCGCTTTCTTCTCCGAGGAAGCGACCATATTGCCGAATACGGAATTGCTTACCGTTGAATACTCAGCATCGCCGACGAGTCCGCCTGCATATCCGCCGACGCTCACATATGCTGTTGATACGCAATTGTTTATCTGTGCATTGTACGCCTCGCCAACAAGTCCGCCTGCGGCAATAACCTTTGAGCCGAGAACCCTGCCCGAGGTGATACAATTTTCAATCTTTGTTCCGTTAACTGCACGGCCTGCAATTATACCGGCATCTTGAACCTTGCCCGAAGCATTCACATCGGCAATAACTGCACAATTTTCAATAACCGCTCCGTTAAGAGTGCCTGCAAGTGCGCCGAGCGTCAGTGACGAATCGGAATCAATATCAAATCCGACGACGCCGAGATTCTTAACAGTTCCGCTGATTTCATCAAACAGCGAGGAGCCGCCGAAGTCATAAATCACGTGATTTGCGCCGTCAAGGATTCCGCCGAAGCTCTCTGCGGATTTTAAACCGCTGAGGTCAATATCCGCCGTGAGCTTATAATAAATTCCGCTGTTTGCGCCGTTCTGCATCATTACCGCGAATTCATCGGCTGTGCCGACCGTGTACGGATCAGCCTTTGTGCCCGAACCAGTAAGCAGTGACGAATAGGCAACGGGAATTGCGATTTCAAGTCCGTCGTTATATTTGAACACGATCCTTGCGCCGTCAATTGCACCGTCTGCGCTAAGCGACGAATCCTCTGCATTATAAACCACAATGCCGTTCGGATCCGACTCAACGGTTTCAAGACCGAATCTGTGTCCGCAAAGCTCAAACGACTTGTATGTTCCCGCTCCTGCGGCAAGAACAATATCGCTGTCACCGAGAACCGTTCTTTCTCCGTCAAGGGTTATGAACGACTTCTCGGTTCCGTCGATCACGCATTTAACTGCGCTGAGGTCGGTTGCCGCAAAGCTCATATTCTGGTAGGAGTTGAACTCCTGAGTACCGAACACACTCTCATTCATATAGGATGAATAATATACATTCGAGAATATATCCGTCTTGTTTTTGTCATTGCCGGAAAAAGTCTCCTTATCGACCTTGGCAATCACTGCCGCCGAGATTTTTGCATCCGCCTTTGCCGTGACAATCGTATCGGAAATCAGGGCTGTTGTCGCCTTTGCAAGATATCCGCTGTCCGAACCTACCTCGGCAATCACGCCTGCCGCAAGATCCTCTCCGTTTACGGAACCGCTTACGAAACAGTTACTTACGGATGTACCCGTCGGAGTTTCAAGAGAACCGATAACTCCGCCGCTGATTTTTCCGTTTACGGACACATTGATTTCCGCTTTCTGAATATTGACAGTCGAACCGTTTCCGACAAGACCGCCTACAACAGTGCCCGACTTAACGGATGCACCGTTGAGACTGATATTGCTGATTTTTCCGCTGAAAGCTCCTGCAAAGCCGCCCGCTGTTTCGACGGTTGCCGAAGTTGCGAAAAGTGTTGTTGATGCGGAGGAATTATTTATTGTGATTTTCTCTGCCGTGACGTTCTCGGCACGACCTGCAATGATTCCCGAAACGGAACCGAACTCGCTCGCTGCTGCGGAGGAGTCGTTGACCGTTATATTTCTGATCACAGTGTTCTTTGCACTGCCGACAATTACACCGGCATAGTTAAGACCCTCAACAACCGCGTTGTTTATAACAAGATCCGAGATAACCGCACCATCAGCCGCTCCAAAGAGACCGCCGAATGTGCTGCCGGAAAGTGTCAGTCCGTTTATTGAATGGATCTTTCCGTTATAAAGACCCGTAAATACTCCCTTAAATCCCGACTCGGCACTGCCGATAGTTACAACGCCATTGCCGACATTATAGAATCCGCCGCCGAACTCAAAATCGGATTTTTTAAAGCTTATATCCTGAGCCAGTGCAAAATACTTGCCCATACTGTCATAGTAAGCAACCGACTCAAGGTCGTATGCATTTGAAATCAAATACGGTGACTCACTCGTGCCATCGCCCTTAAGCGGAGTGCGAACATCGGACTTCATCGCAAAATGTACGGGAATACGTACATCGGAATCCGAATCAAGGACATAGTATGCCACAATCGAAATATCAGCCTTATGATTAGCCTTGAGAATGAGCTTGTCGGCGGTCGAAGAAACAACCGTAATTCTTTCCTCGGCTTCCGAAGCCCAGCCTGTTGCCGAATCAAATGTATAGCCCTTGACATTCGGAAGATTTGAGAGAATGATCTCTGTTTCACCGAACGTTGAAAGGGTTCCTACCGACGGAACGATTGAAGCTCCGTTGGGCTTATCCATATCGTTAATCGACTTTGTCTCTATGCTTGTGGAAGTACCAAAAGCACCGACACCGCCGAAATATGTTGAGATAACAGTTCCTTTTACAACAGAATCAATGTTTTCCGAATTGACAGCCTTATCATTCTCAACCGAGCCGATAACAACGCCCGCGTTCTCATTCTTGCCGTCAGTTATAATCCGAGCCGCACAAACACAGTCCGCAATGACCGCATTAAGTCCGTTATAACTGCCGATGCCCTTTATAACGCCGATCAGACCGCCAACGGAAGCATTTGCACTTACCGATCCGAGAATTTTTACATTCTTGAACTGTACGTTATTCAGCGCCGACGCACTGAGTTTTCCAACAAGTCCTGCAAATGCAACCGCATCAGCGGAAGATATTTCCTCAACATTTGCAAATGACTTTATATTATTTGCGACAAGGGAG
>USJJ01000006.1 GCA_900554995.1 uncultured Ruminococcus sp.
CGGTGCTTGCGGTGTGCCTCGTCTTTACAGGGCTTACATTCAGCAAGAGCATTACGGGAAAGCTGTTCGGCGGTATGGATACAACGGGCGGCGACCCTCTTTCAACCGTTGTGGAATCCGAGTTCAAGTCGGATTATCCCCTCGTTCAGACTCAGCAGGAAAACGTCTTTTACGAAACCTATCCCGACGGCAAAATAAAGTATTTCAAATTTGCCGACGATGAATTTGTCGAGATCACAAATGTCAGAACAAAAAAGATCACCGTTACATGCAGTTACCAAAAAGTTCCGATCACGCTCTACTACCTTGAGGACACCGACGTCGGAACAATCGGCTACGGTCTTTTCGATTCAAAGCAGGACACCGATGTCAAAACATTCTCCTACATTTTCGCAAGAATTATGGACTGCCCCGCCTCTTACAGAGATTCGGCAAGAACCAATTATATACTTCTTCTTGATATGGACGCCGAGGATTCCTATAAGGTGAACAAGACCTATTCCGATATCTATTCCTTTGATATGTCGTCGGGAACAGCGTCGCTCATCGTCTCCTCTAGGGATCGTACCGTCCAGGAGGACGCAACCCAGAATGAAACCTGGACAATTTTCACGGACGAATCCGTTAACAATATGAGCAAATACGACTGGTTCGCCTCAACAAGATACCACGACACCAACGCCGAAAAAATTCTCTATGACTTTATGTCGGTTGAAAGCTCGAGAAGCGTCAGAAAGGCGTCGTCGACAGAGTTCACCAATTCGCCGAGCTACAACATATGGGAAAAAGACGGCAGTGTTTACTGCTTTGCCGATTCCGACGACGGCTTCAATCTCGTCAAGAACGGTAAGAAGGACTCGCCTCTCAAAAAGTTCAGCGGCAGCTTCAGCGACTATGCAGTCGGCAGTCATTTTATTCTCGATCCGTCGGCAATGGAATTCACCGACATTTACACCGGTGAAACCGTATCGGTCAAAAAAGCACGTCTCAACTCGCTTTCCGGCTTCATCGCATCGCCGAACGGCAAAAACTTTATTGTTTTCTGCGGCGGTGACAAGAAGGCGATGGTAATCTACAAAACAGAGGATAATAAAGCGAACATAATTTCCGACAGCGGAATATTTGATGACGGAATCTGCAACTACTGCTTTATCAGCAACAGCACGGTTCTCGTCTCCGACTTTGCCGAGGACGGTACGGCAATCAACCGTATCGTAAAAATATAAAACGGAGGGAATAGAATGTCAAAAAGAGAGGATTACATTTCGTGGGACGAATACTTTATGGGAGTGGCTCTGCTCGCCGCAAAGAGAAGTAAGGATCCCAATACGCAGGTAGGCGCCTGTATAGTTAATGAAAATAAAAAAATTATGTCAGTCGGTTACAACGGATTTCCGCTCGGCTGCAGTGACGACGCTTTCCCATGGGACAGGTCCGCAGACAGCGACTATGACACAAAATATCCTTACGTCTGCCATGCCGAGCTTAACGCAATACTCAACAACGCCGGCGCTCCGCTGAACGGATGCAGCGTTTATGTTGCTCTTTTCCCCTGCAACGAGTGTGCCAAGGCAATAATCCAGTGCGGGATCAAAAAGGTTTTCTACCTTTCCGACAAGTATAACGGAACATGCGGCAACCTTGCCTCCAAGCGTATGTTTGATGCCGCAGGAGTGGAATATAAACAGCTAACATTGCCGCACAAAGAAATTACAATCAACTTTGACGAAAGTCTTGTATAATTTACTTTTTTGTGATATATTTAATAGGTTAATATAATGCTCTTCACGAAAAGTTTGGAAATATTGTACCTCTTTTTCTGTGAAGAAAATAATATAAATTCAATTTCTGAAAGGAATGAAAATATGGGTCTTCTCAAAAAAATCTTCGGAGATTATTCCGCTAAGGAAGTCAAGCGGGTAGTCCCGATAAAAAATAAGGTTCTTGCCCTTGAAGAGGAGTATGCAAAGCTCACGGACAAAGAGCTTCAGGCAAAGACTCCCGAATTCAAGGAGAGACTTGCAAACGGCGAAACGCTCGACGATATTCTTCCCGAGGCTTTTGCCGCATGCCGTGAGGCATCGTGGCGTGTGCTCGGCATGAAGCATTTCCCGGTTCAGATCATCGGCGGTATTGTTCTTCATCAGGGACGTATTGCCGAAATGAAAACAGGTGAAGGTAAAACTCTTGTTGCTACCCTCCCCGCTTACCTCAACGCTCTTTCGGGTGACGGAGTTCACATTGTTACGGTCAATGATTACCTTGCACGCCGTGACTCCGAGTGGATGGGCAAGCTCTACAAGTTCATGGGTCTCAAGGTGGGCCTTATCGTTCACGGACTTGACAATGATGAGCGTAAGGCAGCTTACGCCGCTGATATAACCTACGGAACGAACAACGAGATGGGATTTGACTATCTTCGTGACAATATGGTTCCGTACAAGGAGAACAAGGTTCAGAGAGGTCATAACTTTGCAATCGTCGATGAGGTTGACTCAATCCTCATTGATGAGGCTCGTACTCCGCTTATTATTTCCGGTCGCGGCGACCAGTCAACAGAGCTTTACACCCTTGCAAACAACTTTGTTCACACTCTTACAAAAGCAGTTGTTAAGGAGATCGACTCCAAGCAGAACGCCGAGGACGTTGCCGACGGCGACTACATTGTTGACGAAAAGGCAAGAACAGCCTCTCTTACCAAGAGCGGTATTGCTAAGGCTGAGGCCTATTTCAATGTTGACAACCTCATGGACGCCGAGAACATGACTCTCCTCCATCATATCAATCAGGCCATCAAGGCTGTGGGCGTTATGCGCCGTGACATTGACTACGTTGTTAAGGACAATCAGGTTCTTATCGTTGATGAATTCACAGGCCGTATCATGCTCGGCAGACGATACAACGAGGGTCTCCATCAGGCTATCGAGGCTAAAGAAGGCGTTAAGGTTGAGCACGAGAGTAAAACTCTTGCGACCATCACCTTCCAGAACTATTTCCGTCTTTACAAGAAGCTTTCCGGTATGACCGGTACAGCTATGACGGAGAGCCAGGAATTCCAGGAGATCTACTCGCTCGACGTTGTTGAAATTCCGACTAACAAGCCGATGATCCGTATTGACAATCACGACCTTGTTTACAAGACCGAGGCTGCCAAGTACAATGCGCTCATCAATCAGGTCATGGAGTGCCATGAAAAAGGTCAGCCCGTGCTCGTCGGTACTGTTTCAATTGAAAAATCCGAGGTTCTTTCCAAGCTTCTCAAATCAAGGGGAATTAAGCATGAAGTTCTCAACGCTAAATTTCACGAAAAGGAAGCCGAGATTGTCGCTCAGGCCGGTAAGTTCGGCGCCGTTACAATTGCCACCAACATGGCAGGCCGTGGTACCGATATCATGCTCGGCGGTAACTCAGAGTTCCTCGCAAAAGCCGCTATGCGTCGCAAGGGCTATTCCGAGGAAATGATCGTTGAGGCAACAGGCTTTGCCGAGACAGACGACGAGGAAATCATCGCCGCAAGAAAAGAATATGCAGAGCTTGAAAGCTCATTTAAAGAATCTATTAAAGAGGAAGCCGAAAAGGTTCGTGAAGCAGGCGGACTTTACATCATCGGCACAGAGCGTCACGATTCACGCCGTATCGACAACCAGTTGAGAGGCCGTTCGGGTCGTCAGGGCGATCCCGGTGAAAGCCGCTTCTATCTCTCGCTTGAGGATGACCTTATGCGTCTCTTCGGCGGTGAGAGACTTCAGAGCGTTATGAACACCCTCGGTGCAGATGAGAATATGCCGATCGACTCCAAGATGGTTTCACGTTCAATCGAATCCGCTCAGAAGAAGAAGGAATCTCAGAACTTTGCAATCCGTAAGAACGTTCTCCAGTATGACGATGTTATGAACCGTCAGAGAGAGCTTATCTACGAGCAGCGTAACCGTGTTCTCGACGGTGAGGATCTCAAGGCTTCGATTCTCAAGATGCTTGACGAATCCGTGACCGAATCAATCGACTTCTACTGTGCATCGGCTCTCCCGAAGCATGAATGGAACATCGCAGGCCTTAAGGAAAAGTACCTCGGCTGGATTACAGAGCCGGACGACTTTGAGAATATCGACGCATTTGACCGTGACGAAGCAAGAGAAATGCTCATTAACAGAGGCCACGAGCGCTATGAAGCCCGTGAAAAGGAGTTCACTCCCGAAATTATGAGAAGCCTTGAGCACATGATTCTTCTCAGAAACGTTGACACCTTCTGGATGGATCACATTGACGCAATGGAAGAGCTCAAGAGAGGAATCAATCTCCGTGCTTACGGTAATCAGGACCCCGTTGTTGCATACAGAATGGAAAGCTACGATATGTTTGATGAGATGAGCAACTCAATTCGTGAGAACACCGTCCGTCAAATGCTCACCGTCCGTATCAGAAGTGAGGAGGACACAAAGCGTGAGCAGGCAGCCAAGGTCACAAGCGAGAGCGGTGCTTCCGACGGAAGCGAAAAGGGCAGAACAGTGCGCAAAAAAGCTACTCCCGGTCCGAACGATCCCTGCCCCTGCGGAAGCGGCAAAAAGTATAAAAAGTGCTGCGGAAATCCCGCAAACCACGGTAAATAAATGTTTAAGGGCGGCTCAATAACCGCCCTTTTATCAGCAAATAATCTTATTGAATAAAGGACTGTTGACAATGAAATATATGACGAAATATATTTCCGCACTTCTTTCTCTCGTTCTCTGCTTTGTTTTTACATACCCTGCCATGATAAAACAGGTTCAGGAACAGAAGCAGATTGACATTCAGGAACAGCTCGACCGAATCGAACAGCTTGAAAAGGATTACAAGAGCGGGAATTACACTAAGGTTGACGAAAATTCATTCTGTGATTTTGACCTCGATAAAGCCTGCGCCGACGGAGTAAAATACAATGAAGTTTCGTTTCTCGGCACTCACAACAGTTATCAGAAAGAATGTGTTCCGGCAAGGCAAAAGCTTTTTATGGATGCCTCGACCGTAACGTTCGGTCTCGTCAAAGCCGAAAAGGCTAAATTCTCGGCAGACTATCTGACCGATCAGCTCAATCTCGGAGTCAGAAGCGTTGAGCTTGATGTTGAAACGGTTGTAAGTGACGGCAAGACAAGCTTCGTTTGCTCCCATGCACCTGTTCTTGACAGTCCAACCCATTGCTATAATTTTGCGCTCGCGCTGAAAGAAATCAAGCTTTGGTCAGATGCAAACCCTAATCATCTCCCCGTTACAATCATCATTGAACCGAAAAAGGTTTTCATTCCGGATAAAAATATGCGCTATTTCTCCTGCGCTTATGCCAATGAGCTTGGGGAACAGGCAAAGTTGATTTTCGGCGATACTCTCATAACCCCTGCCGATATGATGGGAAATCATTCATCACTCAAGGAGATGCGTGAGGCCGACGATTGGATGACACTCAGCGAAACAAGAGGTCATGTTATGCTTCTTCTGCATGATACAACCGTGACAGACAAATACATTGCGCAAGACACTTCAATTAAATCCCAGGTCATGTTTCCTATGCTTCGCTATGACAGCCGTGATAAGGACTATGCGTCATTTCTGCTCATCAACAAGCCCAAGGATATTCAAACTCAGGCAGACGAGGTTCTTGAAAAGAATCTTATAATAAGAACGAGATCGGATAATTACGGCTCATATAAGGAAACGGATTCGCAGATTGCCCTAAACAGCGGCGCACAGATCGTTTCGACGGATTATCCTCCGAAAGCCGATTTATCTAAGGCGGAACGAGTTGTAACGTTCAACGGCGGTTACACCGTAAGCATTGTAAAATAAATATATCATTTTAAAAAGGTTGCACGGTTAAATCCGAGCAACCTTTAATTGTTATATTGTGCTGTACTTTTTTAAATAATATTTATATCTTTCTTCAAATTCTTCACTGTTATGTTTGAAATTACCAAGCGTCTCATGGAGATTCAGGGTGTGCTCCGCCGTATCAATAACACAGCCTGCTATATTTGAGCAATGGTCGGAGACACGCTCGAAATTCGTCAGTATATCAGACCAGACGAAGCCCATTTCCATGCTGCACTCGCCGTTTCTCATACGAAGAACGTGGCTTGTCCTCATATTTTCCTTCATCTCGTCGATGACCTGCTCCAGCGGTTCAACGTCCTCCGCCTTGGCACGGTCGTTGTTAATAAACGCATCGATTGAAAGGTCAAGTATTTCATTGACCGCCGAGGAAATAATTTCAAAATCCCTTGCTGCTTCCGCTGAAAATGCAAGCTTCTTGTCTCTCATTTCCTCAGCGGATTCAAGCAAATTCACGGCATGGTCGGAGATTCTTTCAAAATCGCCGAGCAGCTTCAACAGCATGTTTGCTTCCTCGCTGTCACGATCAGAAAGCCGTTCCGCACCGATTTTGACAAGGTAGGTCGCAAGCATATCTTCATAGCGGTCACAGCGCTGTTCGTCCGCTCTTATGTTCTCCGCAAGTTCATGAGAGTATGCCTTGATTGCCGTCACGCTGTTTTTGAGAGCCCGTTCCGCTCTACGAGCCATTTCAATTTCCTTCACGCAGCATTGCTGAATGGCAAGCGTCGGTGTAAAGAGCAGTCGCTCGTCAAGCTCCGTGCTCTCTTCTTCATCCTTCGAATCCGGAACAAGCTTGCACACAAGCTTTTCCAGAACTCCCGAAAGCGGCAGAAACAGCGCCGTATTCAACACTTTGAATCCTGTATTTATTATAGCGATTCCGATAAACGTTGCCGGTGAATCTAAAAATGCAGGCTTCAAAAATGCTTTAATAAGCCAGAATACCGTTACCCAAACAATTGAGCCAATAGCGTTTATCAGCAAATGAACTGTTGCGGCACGCTTTGCCTCTCTCTTTGTTCCGACTCCCGATATCATCGCCGTGACACATGTTCCTATACCGTCACCCATTACAATCGGAATTGCCGCACCGATTGAAACCTGTCCGGTGACGGTCAGCGCCTGTAAAATGCCGACCGAAGCTGAGCTTGACTGAATCAGTGCCGTCAAAAGAGTACCTGCCAGAAGTCCCAAAAGAGGGTTTTTAAACATCACAAAAAGCTGTTGAAACTCGGGAACCTCAGAAAGTCCCGACACGGCAGATGACATTGTTTCCATACCGAACATCAGCACCGAAAATCCGAGCAGAATTGCACCGCTGTCCTTTTTCTTCTTGTCCTTCATGAAAAGGTACATCACAATTCCGACAAGGGCAAGCACCGGTGTAAATGAACTCGGCTTAAGAAGTCTTATCCAAACATTATCACTGCTGATTCCGCCGAGAGAGAGCACCCAGCCTGTCACAGTTGTGCCGACATTCGCACCCATGATAACATTGATGGCTTGCCTGAGTGTCATAAGCCCCGAATTGACAAAACCGACCACCATGACCGTAGTCGCGGACGAGCTCTGAATGACAGCAGTGACGCCGAGACCGGTCAGGAAGCCGGCTATTTTATTTGATGTAAGCTTTTCAAGCGTGTTTCGCAGGCTGTTACCTGCACGGCGCTCCAGTGCCTGTCCCATAACGTTCATGCCGAACAGGAACAGACACAATCCGCCGATCATGGTTAATGCATTAAAAATATCCATAGTGTTCACCGAAATAAAAGAGTTGCGTTTTAATAATCGCATTCACTTTATTATTTCCTTTTATTTGATTTCCACACCTATTTTATCGGAAATTGTTCCGCTTTTTCTGTCTTCAATATAGCTTGAGGTCGTAGGAATAACAAAGCTGTATGCAGACGGGATGATTTCAAACGTGCTGTCCGTGACATGATCACATTCGCCGTCAACATTGACCGAAGCCGCAGTATCACTGTGAACCGTCATCTTTTTTCCTCTGACATATGTAGTCTCCGGCCATTTGTAATGTCTGCCCTTTTTGTAGTTTCCGACCTGAGTGATAAGCCTCGGGAGCTTCATAGCTTTGACGATTGAAAAATCGAGCAGTCCGTCATCGGGAACAGCATACGGCGCCGCCTGATACCCTCCTCCGTAGAATCGGCTGTTTCCGCAGAAGGCAAAGACAAAATTATCCGTTATCGGCTCTCCGTCGTCAATTGTAATTGTGAAGCGGTTAGATGTTTTTGATTTAAGACAATAGAAAAGTGAAGCCGTGTAAGCCGATTCACCAGTAAGCCATGGAAGTTTTTTGAAATCCGCCTGTTTGGAACAAACCTCGGCGTCAAAGCCCATAGAACACTGATTGACGGCGATTCTGTCGCCGCACTTAATGGCGTCGATTTTTATTGCCGTTCCGTCAATCTGAGCGCCTATATCCATAAACTGCTCTTTTGTTCCGAAGATACGGATAAAATCATTGCCCGAACCGAGAGGAACAGCGGCAAACTCAACGTTATTGTAGCCATAAATCGCATTGACGATATCATATATCGTTCCGTCACCGCCACAAGCATATATTCTTGTTTTCTCGCCGCTCTCACCTATCTTTTTGCAATAGTCGTGCGTATCCTGCGATGACTTGCTGACATAGACCTTATAATCCATCTTTCTTTCGGCAGTTGCTTCTTTAATCTTTGGCATAACCGTTTCAAAGGCCTTTCCTTTACCTGCATTCGGATTGATTAAAAAAAGGTGCTTCATTACTAAATACCTCCAAAATCACTTAAAATACATAAACAACTGACATTTTATCATGCCGTTATAGAGCTTCCTGCGCTTATCCGCTTTTCTCCCGAATTCCTTTTCAAACTCCTCGGACGGGCTTATAACATAATACGACCATCCGTGTTTTTTTATGAATTTCTCGCCCATAACCTTGTAGAGTTTCTGCGCCTCCTCAATATCAAGCAGTCGCTCGCCGTATGGTGGATTGCAGATAACCGTACCCTTTTCGCTCTTAGGTTCAAAGTTGCGAATATCAGCTTTTTCAAATTTTATTTTTCTCTCAACGCCTGCACGTTTGGCATTTATTTTCGCAATTTCAAGCGCATCCTCATCAATGTCCGAACCGTAAGCAATGAAATCCGTATCGTAATTCACGAGGTCTCTCGCACGGTTGCGCTCGTCCGCCCAAACCTTTTCGTCGATGACATCCCAGCGTTCTGCGGAGAAATATCTGTTCACTCCGGGAGCAATGTTATGAACCATCATTGCGCCCTCAATGAGAATTGTACCGCTTCCGCACATTGGGTCATAAAGCGTATGATACGGGCGAAGTCTCGCAAGGTCGCACAGTGCGGCGGCAAGCGTTTCTTTGATCGGAGCGGCATTCGCCTGTGGGCGGTATCCCCTCTTGTGCAGTCCTGCACCTGTTGTGTCAAGAAGAAGGCTGACCTTGTCCTTCATGATTGAGAACTGAATCTGATGCACAGATCCCGTCTCGTCAAACCAACTGATTCCGTATCTCGATTTCATACGCTCAACAACAGCTTTTTTGATAATTGACTGACAGTCGCTGACGCTGAAAAGCGTTGAGTTAAGCGAATAACCTTTTACCGGAAATGCATCATATGCGCCGATCCATTCCTCCCACGGAAGAGCCTTTGTACCCTGAAAAAGCTCCTCAAAGCTCCGGGCATAGAATTCACCGACGAGTATCTGAATTCTCTCGGAAAAGCGGGAGCAGATATTCGCCCTTGCAAGCATAGCTTCGTCGCCTGAAAAGAGAACTCTGCCGTTTTCGGACACAACGTCCTCTGCACCGAGCGATTTCATTTCATTCGCTATTATGGATTCAAGACCCAATAAGCACGGTATTACAAATCTTATATTCATTATTTAACCTCTGAATTTTTCGTTTTCTTGGCAATCCGATCGGCAAACATTGCAAATCCAACCGCCATAAACATAATTATATAATAGTAGCTTTCAAATCTGTATGAAGAAAAGGCTTCAATTAAAATATACACCAATGTATTGCCTATAAAGAACACCGTAAATATATCAACATCGTTTTCCTTGCTTTTCTTTATAAAGGCTACGGCTGCAATTATAAGCGCAAAAGCATAGAAGAACCAACTTGTTGAATAGAATGCTTTTATAGGATACTTTGACCAAATATTATCATCGTGATCAAAGGTCATTTCAAATTGGTAATCAAACAAACCAAAATATCTAATCATTTTCTCTATTACAAATTTACATACCCTTGCCGGGTTTGTTTTTACAGTTTCAGCCAGTTCCCTTTTCATTGCTTCATTATATGAATCAATTTCACCGTATTTGTTATAATCTTCAAAAGGATACTCATATCCGTACAAGCCTTTTTGAAATTTAAAATATTGGACTCGTGCCGAAGAGATATTCATGTCCGTATATTCTTTCTTTATAAACAGAACATTGAATCCCGTTATGACAACTGCAAACGCCAATAACAGTGACGCAAATTTACCTGCATTTTCCGCAACACTTTTCCACGAGTGTCCTTTGATCATATTGTAAACAGCCATACAAAAAGCGGCAATTACAATAATGATTCCCATAGGTCTGAGAACATTTAAAAATGCTATAAGCACACCTGCTGCCAAATATGTATACCATTTGTCTCTGTTTATTAAAAGCAGTGATATCAGCAACAGTGAAAATCCAATATGATGATTTGTAAACTGCGGCACGGACAGCATCCACGGAATAAACATTGTCGCCGTAACATATGCATATATTCCGACTTTTTTGTTAAATTTAACGCAGCAACATTTATAAACAAGATAGTTATTTACAGCCGTAATTACCGCACAGAAAATTTTAAGTGCAAAGAAATTCTCTCCAAACAGCCTTACAAAAATTGACTCGAAAGCGGCGATACCTAACTGCCAATTATATATATACATATAGCTTCCGCTTTTCAATCCATCTGTAAATACACCCTTGCTCATTTCAACAGCGGCATTCCAAATTGCAGTATAATCGGAACAGGGCTGTGTATTGTAAAAAAGCAACAGGAAAGTTACATAAACGGCTTCAATTAAAATCATAGAAATGATTAAATAATATTCTTTCTTATTCTGTAAGAATTTTCCCATCAGAAATACAACCGCAGTATAAATCGCCGCCGGGAATGCCCATATAAGTTCTTTAACAGAAAACAAATTTGAATATCCCTTTATGTATACAAACATACATACCGGCACAGAGATAATTGAAAATAAAAGAATAGCTATTACAAGTACATTCAAAAAACATTTTATAAATTTTATGAATCTATCATTAATTCTATTTGAATCCTTCATTTACCTCTTCCTCTCATATTTTTATACTTGCGTGGCGTGTTACGTGGCAGCCGAAGTTCACTGCAACGGGAAGTCCGGCGATATGTGTCGGAGCCGTTTCTATCGCAACGGAAAGTGCCGTTGTATCGCCGCCGAAGCCCATCGGTCCGACATTCGTCTCTGCATTTATGCGTTCAAGAATTTCCGATTCCATTTGAGCATAGAATTCATCGGGATTTTTTTTCGAAACGCTTCGGCAAAGAGCTTTTTTTGCAAGGTATGCACACTGCTCAAAATCGCCGCCGATTCCGATGCCGAGAACAATGGGCGGACACGGATTTCCGCCTGCGGTTCTGACACACGAAAGAACATATTCAATAATGTCCTCCCTGCCTCTTGCCGGCGTCATCATTTTAAGACAGCTCATATTTTCGCTGCCGAAGCCCTTGGGCGCAACGGTGATTTTCACTTTATCGCCGTCAACGATATGTGTGTGAATAACGGCAGGCGTGTTGTCCTTGGTGTTGACACGTCTGAGCGGATCGCCGACAACGGAACAGCGCAGATAGCCGTTCACATATCCGTTGTGCACGCCCTCGTTAACAGCGTCGTAAAGACTGCCTCCGACGAAATGAACATCCTGTCCTATATCAAGAAAAACAACCGCCATTCCGGTGTCCTGACAGATCGGAATATCAAGCTCCTTAGCCGCATTGAGATTTTCCTCAATATCTCCGAGAACACTCTGTGCAAGCAAATTGCTTTCACAGGAACGGCATTTACCTATCGTGTCCGCAAGATCACTCGGCAAAATTTTATTCGCTTTTATGCAAAGCTCTTCAACAGCCTTGCTTATAGCCTTAACATCTATTTCTCTCAATTTTATCACCTGTATGTTTCGCTATTCCGATTATAGATCAGCCGCTGAGAATTGTGCTGCAATCATTTTCAACCTAACCTTATTCTTTCCGGCAACCGCTGATTAGCTTGAAGTGCGATTATCAGCAAGATAGTTTGTTGTTGGGAGCGTCAAAAAGCGCAGGCAATACTTTGTGTATTAACGAGCATTTTTGGCGTTTCCGGCGGCAAAATATCTGCTGAGAATTGTGCTGCAAGCTAATTGGCGGTTGCCAATATAAAAACAGGAGCAGAAACCTGCTCCTGAAATCAATTACAGCTTATTGGTGCCACGACGGTTATATCCGCCGCCATGCTTGGAGTCACGCTTCAGATCCGACATCTTCTCGTCGCTTACCTGCTTAAACTTTGCCATCATACTTTCAAAAGACTGAGGCTGGTTATCCGTGCTCTTGTTTCCCTGCCAGACATTTGCCGCAGGTCTTCTCTGCTGAGTTGACTTCGGTCTCTGCGGCTTCGGCTGTTCGACAGCTTTTCTGATTGAAAGGCTGATCTTACCGTCATCGGCGATTGAAAGCACCTTTACCTTTACCTGCTGACCGACCTTAAGATGATCCTTGATGTCCTTTACAAATTCCGTAGCCACCTCGGAAATATGTACCATTCCCTTTTTGCCGCCGTCAAGATCGACAAAGGCTCCGAAAGATGTAAAACCGGTTACTTTTCCCTCAACTATTGAACCAACTTCCAACTGCATAAAATGCGAACTCCTCTATTTTATTACGAAACGTCAATCGTTCACAGAGACGTCATAATAGACGTGTTCACCCGGCTTAACATATCCGAGCTTATCCCTTGCAACCTTCTCGACGTATTCATCCTTTTTATCGCCGTTTATGTAACCCTGGAGTCTTTTATTTTCCGCAAGCACCTCGGTTACCGACGCTTTGACCTCAGCCGTCTCGGCCTTGACCTTTTTTATATCCCTATGAGTGGTTATCAACGAAATGGCGAAATATGCGCAGAGCGCAATAATGCAGAATGAAACAATAAAGCTGCGCTTGCGTTTCTTCTTTTCAGCCATTTTCGTCACCTCGATTCTGAATTTCTTCTTGCAACGGGTACACCGTTACGGATTGATTATACACTATATCGTGTCGATTATGCAAGTCATTTTCAGAATTTTTTTCGTCTTTTATAATATTTTTTTCTCGACTTTGGATTTTTTTGACGAAAGAGGCGATTTTTTCTTTAATCGCGGTGCAAATTTTAATTATCCTTTTCCTTACTCTCCGCAGCTTTTTCCTTACAAGGAATGTTACAAACGGATCAACCGCCTTGAACGCCGCATATCCGCCCACCGCCTCACCGAGCACTGCATAGAACATAACCTTGCCGTTATACCGAACAAGGAAAAAGAAAAACGTCACCGTCAGGCAGAGAAGCAAAAACATTATATCCCTTGCGAGAGTGAATTTTTTATCACTTCCTGACAGTATAAAAAAAATAAAACGAATCAATTCATATATAAAGCCGAGTGCGAGTCCGATTCCGAACGAGTACAGCAGTCCGAGCAGTTGTTCTGATGTCTTTGGAAGATATTCAATCATCTGAATACCCTGCTTAGAAAACTGCCGCTTACTTTCGGCGCATTGTAGCTTACGGAGTCAATGCCGCCGTCAACGGTCATATCCCCCGTTTCGACAGAAAGTCTGCTTATCTTGAGATCGTGACCCTTAATTACAATTTCACCGCACTCGCTCTGCGCAACAATGCAGTCGTCCTCATAGCTGTCGACGTTTTCAATCCCCGTCGCAGTCAGTTTTTGCCTATTTTCAATTACGATATCGTGCATCAACGTTTCAGACATAAAAACACCTCATATAAATATATGAGGCGAAGTCTGAACATATTACATCAGTCAATTACTCTGTACATAAGCGACGCATCATCCTTCGTTGCGTGCTCTGTAACCTTGGTAACCTGAATTTTTGTAACGTTTGATCCCATCGTTATTTCAATGATGTCATTTTCCTTTACATCATATGAAGCACGGGCAATCTTACCGTTTACAAGGACGTGCTTTGCATCGCACACCTCGTTGGCGATCGTTCTGCGCTTAATTACTCTGGAAACCTTAAGATATTTGTCCAGCCTCATTGCTCTGTCCTCCTGAAAAAGCGGTGGCAGGACAAAACTGTCCTGCCGCATACAATAGAACCAAATAGAATTATTTAACAGCGTCCTTGAGAGCCTTGCCTGCCTTGAAAGCGGGAACCTTGCTTGCCGGAACAGTCATTGTTTCACCTGTTCTCGGGTTGCGAGCCTGCTTCTCTGAGCGCTCTCTGATCTCGAATGTGCCGAAGCCGACAAGCTGGATCTTCTCGCCGTTCTTGAGTGCGTCTGTTGTTGCAGCGATAACAGCGTTAACTGCCTTCTCGGCAGCCTTCTTGTCCATCTCGCCCTTAGCGGCTACTGCGTTGATAAATTCTGTCTTATTCATTGTAAAT
Organism: uncultured Ruminococcus sp.; assembly: GCA_900554995.1. Lineage (GTDB taxonomy): Bacteria > Bacillota > Clostridia > Oscillospirales > Acutalibacteraceae > CAG-488. Next base: position 14,567 of record USJJ01000006.1, read on the forward strand.
TCCTCCAGTTTTTTATTATGAAATCTTCAAGCTCTCCGATGCACCTATCGGTCGATTTGAAGCTATCATTTACTTAAATTAAGATGTGCCGTGTTGCCTTAACCGTGCTTGGCTTCATCCCAGAGCTTGTCAAGAGTCTCAATATCCGACTCTTTCATATCAATGTCTCTTTCTTTTGCAAGTTTTTCAACCGTCTTGAAGCGTGAAATAAATTTGTCCGTCGCATCGGTGAGAGATTCCTCGGCATCAATGTCAACAAATCTCGAAACATTAACCGCAGAGAAGAGTACATCTCCTAACTCCCCGTTTATGTTTTCCTTGTCTTTATTTGCAATTGCCGCCTTTAGCTCGGAAATTTCCTCGCTGAGCTTATCGAGAGCTCCGCTCACATCATCCCAGTCAAAGCCTGCCTTTGCCGCCTTAGACTGAACCTTAGTCGCTCTCATCAAAGCCGGCAGTTCTCTCGGGATTGAATCTATCGCCTCCGAGGTGGATTTCTGGCCCTTAGTCTTTCGCTTAATTGCGTCCCAGTTTGTCAGAACATCGTCAACACCGTTGACATTAACCTCGCCGAAAACATGCGGATGGCGTTCGATGAGCTTTTTGCAGTTTTCATCGGCAACATCGTCGATATTGAAAACTCCCTTTTCCGCCTCGATCTGCGAATGGAAAACAACCTGCATAAGGACGTCGCCCAATTCCTCACGAAGCATATCCGGGTCTTTTTTGTTGATCGCCTCAATAGTCTCGTATGTTTCCTCAATGAGATTCTTCTTAATACTCTCATGAGTCTGCTTGATATCCCACGGGCAACCGCCCTCGGAACGCAGAACTCGCATTATCTCAACAAGGTCATAGACATTATATTTTTCTTTAAATTCAAATCTGTTTTTCATATCCATAATATTTTAACCTAAAAATCCGCGTTTTTCAAGGGCTTCGGCAATTTTTTCTCCTTTCGGTATCATAAGAAGATCATCTTTTGAGATACCCTTGAAAAGAAGTATTGTTATTACATACGCAATTACCGCCGCTATAACGGCAATGATAAGTGCAATTGTGTTTCCGTTCATCACACTGTCGGGATTTCCTATATTGCCGAGGAACTTCCCGAAAACAAGATTTGTAAGGAAAGCAACCACCGCACTGATGCCCGAGCAGATACATGGCTTGATAAATACAGAGCCGAAATTTATATTAACTCCCGTTATTTTGATAATACTGTAAAGGTTTATCAAAACAACGACAAGATAACACGCAATTGATGCAATCGGCGCACCGTTGATATTGATATGCGGATTGCCGATAAGAATATAGTTGAGAATAATTTTAATGACCGCTCCGACAACGAGCGACTTCAGCGGAATATCCGTCCTGCCGAGCCCCTGCAACATACTCGTGATCGGTGACGAAACGGCAAATACAAACATTGTGCAGCCGTAAACCGCAAGTATCGTTGCACCTATACTCGCCGTGGCGGCAGGATAAAAGGTATCCAGCAGCGAATACGACACCGCCGCAAGGCCGAAACCGGTCGGCAGGGATATGA
>USJJ01000007.1 GCA_900554995.1 uncultured Ruminococcus sp.
GTTACCATACTATTGTCAACTGGGACAAGACAAATACTGAACTTGTGACTGCGATGATTGAGATTAATGCTATTCCTGAAAGAGAATATGGTTATGATCGTATTGCATCACACATTTATAAGTACGAAGAAATTGAAACAATGTATTTATTATCTGGTGATTATGATTTTATGTGCATTGTAAAGGGTCGTACTATGCAGGAAGTCGCGCACTTTGTTGCATCTAAATTGGCATGTATTCCTGGTGTTACAGGAACAAAAACAACATTTGTGTTAAAGCCATATAAGACAGATGGGCATGTCCTAGTAGATGATGAAGATGGTAAAAATACGCGACTGGTGGTGACTCCATAAAATGGATTATGAGAAGAAATTAAGTACTGCAGCACAAACTATTAAACCAAGTGGTATTCGTAAGTTCTTTGATCTTGCGAACCAGATGGAAGGTGTTATTTCATTAGGTGTAGGGGAACCTGATTTTGCGACACCTTGGAAGATTAGAGAAGCTGCAATCTATTCAATTGAAAAAGGACGTACTTTCTATACAGCCAATAGAGGTTTATTAGAATTACGTCAGGAAATTAGTAATTATTATTATCGTCGTTTTGGTGTACATTATGATCCTGAAAAGGAAATCATTGTGACTGTAGGTGGTTCAGAAGGTATCGATATCGCAGTAAGATCCTTAATGAATCCAGGTGATGAAATGATTATCTTAGACCCAGGATATGTGGCTTATGAACCAAGTGTTATTCTTTCAGGAGGAGTACCTGTAAGAATTCACCTAGAAGAAAAAGATGAATTCAAATTAACACCTGAAAAGCTTAAAGCAGCTATTACACCAAAGACAAAGGTTATTATTCCCGTCGATCTCGGAGGTGTTCCCTGCGATTATGATCGCATCTTCTCAATCGTTGAGAAGAAAAAGGAGCTTTTCACTCCGTCCAATGATATTCAGTCTAAGTTCGGCAGAATAATTGTTTGCGCCGATACCGCCCACGCATTCGGTTCCTCGTGGCACGGTAAACCGATCGGATCGGTTGCCGATTTCTCTTCATTCTCTTTCCACGCGGTTAAAAATTTCACCACCGCCGAGGGCGGCGCACTTACGTGGAAACACCGTGACGACATTGACGGCGATGAGCTTTATAAAACGGCTCAGCTTCTTTCGCTTCACGGTCAGTCAAAGGACGCACTGAGCAAAAATCAGCTCGGCTCGTGGGAATACGATATTGTAGGCCCTTGGTACAAATGCAATATGACCGATATTCATGCCGCTATCGGACTTGCACAGATGGTGCGCTATCCTGCACTTTTGAAGCGGCGAAGAGAGATTATAGAGAAATACGATCGGGCATTTAAGCCGCTCGGAGTTCACACTCTTACTCACTTCACGAACGAACATATTTCCTCGGGACATCTCTATATTACAAGAATTTTCAAAAAGAACGGAGAGCCTGTAAGCGACGGAGAACGCCGTGAAATAATCATCAAAATGGCTGAGCGCGGCATCGTAACAAATGTCCACTACAAGCCGCTTCCGATGATGACGGCCTATAAGAAGCTCGGCTTCGACATCAAGGACTATCCGAACGCATATGCTCAGTATGCGAACGAGATTACCCTTCCCCTCTTCAGCCGTCTGACAGACGAAGAGGTTGACTACATAATTGATAATTATACAGATGTAATCAAGGAATACATATAAAGTTATTTAATTTTATTACAACGGGGGTTTTGTCGTGTATATCGTTATCGGTGCATCAAGCTTCATCGGCGTATATACTGTCGATGAATTTATAAAGCAAGGCTGTGAAGTCACCGTCACAGGCAGAAACAACAAATTTCGTGAACACTATGAACGTCTTGGCGTTCCATACATAAACCTTGATCTTACCGAGAAAAAGGATTTTGACAAGCTCCCAAAAGAGGGAGTTGACGGCGTTATTCTCCTTGCAGGCTTACTGCCCGCCAATGCACAGGTTGACCTTGATACAGACGAAAATGCGGCGGATTATTTTGAAATTAACACAATCGGTACGATTAACGTACTTGAGTATTGCCGAAAAAACGGCATCAAACGTGTAATTTCCAACTGCTCCTATGCCGATGTGAGAGGCGCTTGGGGCAAGGGCGCAATCACCGAGGACGAGCCGAGAGATTTCATATACACAGGCGACCACGCCGTTTATGTATTCTCCAAAAATGCGGCAAACGACGTGCTTGAATATTACAATCAGCAGCACGGAATGAAAAATGCGTGGTTTCGTTTTCCTCCCGTTTACGGTGTAGGTCCGCATGACAGCCTTTATATTAACGGCACTCTAAGAAAATCAGGACTTAAAATTTTCATTGACAATGCAAGTGAGGGAAAGGATATCTGCATTTTCGGTGACCCTAATCTCAGCCGTGATGTTATCTATGTCAAAGACGTTGCTCATGCCTTTTATCTTGCAATGAAAAGCGAGCAGACATACGGACTTTATAACATGACCTCAGGCAGAGGTGTTACGCTTCAAGAACAGGCAGAGGTTATCCGTGACCTTTGGGCTCCGTCCGAAAATCAAAAATCAAAGATAACCTACAAGCCGGAAATTGTAAACAATACGCCGTCTTATTTGTTCTCTATGGAAAAGGCAAAGTATGATTTCGGCTTCGTCCCAAAATATGCAGATTTCAGAACAATGATGACAGATTACAAAAAAGACTTGGATGCAAATAAATACCGGCAGTTATTCAAATATGTTAAATAACTGCCACACAAAAGCCCTGATTTCTATTCGGAATCAGGGCTTTAATAGTATTAATATTGATAAGGAAAGAACGGTTTATTTATTATTTTCCGGCTCAACATTTCTTCTTAATTCTGAGCTGGATACGCCATCCGTGTGGGGAAGAAAGACAACCTTTACGCCTATTTTTTCAAAATCGGCAACTATCTTATTATACATTTCACTGCCTTTCCAATCACTGCCGTGGAAAAGCACGTCAAACTTCAGCTTTTCATATGCCTCCATCTTATTCATTGAGGTCTGGGGCACAACCTTGTCGACATACTTGATTGCCGAAACAATCTCCATCCTATCTTTAAACGGAATAACAGGAGCCTTGTGCTTGTATTCTTTCACAACCTCATCCGTGCTGACACCGACAATCAAGTAATCGCACTGCTCTTTCGCTCTGCGCAGAATATTCAAGTGTCCTATATGGAACATATCAAATACGCCCGTCGTATATCCTATAATCATACTCATTTCCTTTCTGATTTTTAAGATTCCTGTTTCATTTCCTTAAACAAGGCGATAATTCGTTTTCTAAAGCAGAAAACAACCACCGCAAATACCAGCAAAATCGCATAACGGATTATCATATATTTATACAGTGCCAACATTCCCGCCGACGCCACTGCAAGCGACAATCCGATAAACATAATTTTTTTAATATCATACACCTTGCATCCGTCCATATATTTCTTCGTAACTTTTCTCATAAAGAGATAGTGCGCAACGGAACACAGAACATAGCTTATAAGAGTTGTATATCCCGCCGCCACAAAGCCGTATTTCGGAATAAACAGGGCATTCAGCCCGATATTCAGCAAAGCACTTCCGACGGAAGCTATCATAACCCAGTGCGTTTTGTTGTAATAATACTCAAAGGTCGCAAACAAATTGTAAAGGAACATAAAGTAAACGCTGACAGTTACAGGCGGAATAGCCCACACCGCTTCATAATAGCTGCCCGGCGCCATAATTCTGAGAAGCTCGGGACCGAGCGCAACCATTGCGAAATTGACGCCTGCTATTGCGGTAAGGATAGAATATGAGACAGGCGCTATTCGGTTGTATGTACCGTTTTTTATTGAACGGTATATCCAAGGATTCATCGTCGAGGACACCGCAGAATTGAATATCTGCATAACCATTGCCAGCGAATATGCGACGCTGTAATATCCGACGGCGGCTTCACTGCACATTTTTCCGATCATAATTCTATCGGACTGGTTAAGAATTACCTGTGATAAATAATGCGGAATAAGCGGAAGATTGAAGCTCAGCGCATACTTCCAGAACTCTTTGTCAAAGAATGTTTTGCCTTTCTTCATCATCGAAAAATACAGTCCGCAGAAAAGCACAAGGTTAACAAGGGTGGTTGCCGTTACCTTTGCCTCAACCTGATGCTGTCCGTCAGCGGCAATAACAGCCATAACACCGACGATCGGGCGAAGCAAGGTATATGTTATCATTAGAACAACGAGCTTTTTATACCGATACGCCACTCGTTCCTTGTTTGCCCAGAACTGATAGGCAATTGTGCTCCACGTTTCAATCAACATCATTATCATAAGATAAGTTGACATACCCGTGAGCTCGTTTATCTGACTGTGAAATATAAAATACAGTCCGCTGAAAAACAGAACGCAAACCGTCGAGAGAGAGAGCAGTGCCGAAGAAAACGCATCTGCCCTTTCTTCGTTTTTGATCAGACCTCTTGAATATACGCCTGCCGCCAGTTCAAGGGATACAATGATGAAAATAATGTTGTACCAGGATGTATACAGGCTGTTTCTGCCGTATTCCGATTCCGTCATTATTCGGGTGTATATCGGAGTCGTAAGCATCGACATACCTTTTTGTAAAAAGCCGCAGATCAAAAACCACAATGAGGCCTTGACAGGATCCGCCATATTGCGGTATTTATCAATTAGATTTTTTGCCATCGGAATCACCTGTCAAATACAACCTTTTCAAAAGCGTCCAGATTTTCTTTCTGTTCCTCCACGGGAGGTAGCTTCATATAATCCTTGTAGATTCTCGTTAAGTATTCGTCAATTTTTTCCGGGGCGAAATACTGTCTGTCCTCAAACTTAACAAGCTGAGGCGTGCCGTAAACCTCTTTGGGCATACACTGCTTTTTATACGAATAATGACTTGACATAGAGCAGACAAGTCCGGTTTCTTCACCGTTATACTTTCTCATACAGTCATCGTATTTCTTGCAAACCGCATCAACCGTCGTCCAGCATACCGCTGCCTTGCGCAGTATCTTGACCGCTTTTTCAATCGGTCTGTTTGTATAGCAAAAACCGTATCTGTATTTTTTCAGCTTTTTGATTCTGAGAAGCTCCTTTGCCTGCTTCATCTGCGCTTCCTCATCCGTCGGCGCATTGTCAAGCGGAAAAATATCAAGATAAATGCCGAGATTTTTTAATGTAGGATTGAATTTATCGAATTTATTGACCAGCACCGTGTTGTTAATACATACCAAAGCATGAGGATGTCCGAAATTATGCGTGTTGACAAAGTCGTGATATACAAATCTATTATCCAGCTTTGTCTCGCATACCTTTTTGAATCTGTCATACTCGGGTCTCATCATTGCAACGTCTATATCGAGATCCCAAGGGATAAATCCGCCGTGACGGACTGCTCCGAGAGCCGTTCCGCCGATAATGTAATACTCGATATTATTTTCAACACACACACGGTGTATCTCATCCATAATCTCAAGCTGAGCACTTTGCAGTTTTTTGAATTCCTCACTGTTCATAGCTTATCGCTCCTTTTTTCCTGTCCGTATTTATATTCATACTCATCCACATAAGCATACAGTAAAACATTAAATCGTTTACGGTAAAGCAAGCAAGAGTTGCGCTCATCCCGAGGAATGTCACGATCAGCACATAGTTAAAAGCTGTCCGCTCTTTGAAGCAGTGATCTTTTTCGAAATAATCAGCTGGCCATCTTCTGGTTCAATATCATATTCTCGAAGCTTTTCGAGAACTGCCGGATGTGTCGGTGAAAAAATCAGCTCAATATAAGTGTTGTGTGGAGCAACGCCTGAATAATACGGAGCTTTCAATCCGTCGCCGAGGAACAGCGTTGTCGGTGAGCTGAAAATATAGCCCATATATTTTTCCCATATTCCGAACCGTCCTGTTGAGATATCGTCACCGGACAGCCTTTTTTCCATAACTGATAGGTACCCGGAGCTTTGCATCCATTTATATAAAATTCCCGCCGCAGCCAAAAGCGGAATAGCTGTTGCCGCCATTTTTTTCGGCGTTCTCATCTGCCAAAGGACAAAAAGAAACACCAACAGCGCCGCAACGAGCAGGAACATCTTACTGTAGGTTGTAAATCCGAACACTGCCAAAGTTGCAATCACGGCAGCCAGAAAAATGCGGTTTCCGTCCTTATTAATAAAAAGCATCACGCATAGAACAATAACTAAAATAACCGAAATTGAATAGTAGTTAGGGTCACGGTACAGTCCCGTAAATCTGAACGACTGCTCCCTGTTAATATTAATTGTTTTAAGGTTTGAATAATATGCGGAAAGTCTCGGCCAGGAGGATTTCAGCAATCCGAGAAATGAGCTTCCCACCATTCCGAGACCGAATGACATAATATGATTTTTAAAGTTTTCCGGTTCGGTTCTTGCGACAAAAACATAAAACAAAAGCAAGCCGACAACCAATTTTATCGCCGTTGTAATTTCACTGCCCATTCCCGGCACAAGATATGCCGCAAAAAGCATTATCAATAATATATGCTTCTTTGAATAAAGCCGCTGCCTTATCAGTACTACGATGCTTACGGCAAGCATAACATATGTAAATAATGAGGTTGAAGCCGGCGACAGCTTATAGATCATTGCAAACGGGAGACAAAAAAACAGGTGGTAATATACGCTGTCCGGCTTACCGAACATGGATATAATTAAAGTAAACCCCGCTACAAGAAAGAAGCAATATATATGTATCCAAAGACCCGCACATATCCCGAGGAATATTGCAACGCACTGTAAAAGCATTGACGTGCTGAAAGAAAGAAATTCCGAATCCTTTTTTAGTATCAAAAGTCTCACTCCCCGTTTGCAAGAATCTTTTCGTACATTTTTGTCGTATCACAAATATCAAAACCGTTTTGAGCTATGCAGCGGTAATCATTTGTGCGCTCATTATTATCAATAACCTTGAGTATTTTTTTCGACCAGCTTTCCGCCGATTCGGAAAGAGGCATATAGTAAATATTATTCTGTAATTTAACTTCTTTTGTAATTGTATCCGAAACAACGGCAGGTAAACCGTTTGTCTGTACCTCAACCAGAGAAACCGGAAGTCCTTCGTAAAACGACGGCATAACGAAAATGTCCATAGCAGAAAGCAGTTCGTTAACATTGGCGCATACGCCCATAAAAATTACTGCTTCTTCAAGATTTTTTTCTTTTACGGCTGTCTTTATATCATCAAGCAACGCTCCGCCGCCCACAAGGAGGCATCTGACATTCGGATCAATCAAATACGCCTGTTCGACAACATCAATTAAGAATGAATGATTTTTTACGGGTATAAATGTTCCGATATGCCCTATCACCTTTTTATTCTCCAGACCGAGAGATTGCCGTATTTCACGGCGGACGTCGGCGTTGAATTTGAATTTTTCGGTATCCACACCGTTATTGATCTGTATTACTCTTAATCCGCCGATATCCGTCCCTCCGAAAAGCCATTCGGCGGCTTTATCGGAACAGGCAAACAGATGAGTTGCCAGCTTCGGCAGTTTCTTTTGATGGCGTTTATGAAGAAAATCATTAAGGAACTGAAGCCCGCCTTTGTTCGCCATTGAGCTGTGGCTGTGAATTATCCTGATAGGAATCTTTGCCTTAGCCGCTTCCTCCATAGCTATTACATTGGCAAGCGAATTTGTGTGCATATGAAATGCGGTATAGCGATCTCCGTTTTCTTTCCAGAAATTTTTCCATACCTTTCGGTATTTTATCGGGTTCTTACGCATATGAGGGAAATAATAAAACTTTCCGCCGAGCTGAGTGATTTCTTCTTCAAAATCCCCTGCTCGATCTCCATGAACTGCAAAATCAAACTGAATTTTACTGCGGTCAATCCTGCGGTACAGGTTCATAATAAAAACCTCCATACCGCCACGGTCCATTACTCCTACATAATGTAAAACTCTAATCACGCTTTTTTTCCTCGCTTTAAATCCTGAATCCGACCGACTTCTTCGTCACGAATCTGTATCCCAGATAGCAAAGATATCTGAAGAAGAGCCACGGCGAAACCTTGTTGCTGCAACAATTCTTTAAGCCGTCCGACAGTCGGTGCTTTTTTATTGAATTGCGAAATCGCTCCAACGCAAAATACTGATAAACCTTTTTTCTCTGCTTCGGCGGGAGTTTTTCGATCCTGTCGGCAAATTTACCGAGATAAAAATTATCCAACCTTATCATATCTTCATACGGAGTGGCTTTTCCAACACGGTTTTCATAATGAATCACAAGGGTTATCTCATCAACAAACGCAAGTTTGCATCTTTCCAAAAGTCTTGCAAGAAATTCGATATCCTGATTTCTCCAAAAATCCTCGTCGAATCCGCCGATTTGCTTTGCCAATGAGGATCTTACAAACAGATTCGATCCCGGGCAGAAATACAAGGAGCGGATCAAAGCCTCAAAATAAAGCTCGCCCGTTTTTTTCTCTCCGCAATAATCCTTAGCGCCGTTTTCCTTCAGCTTAACATAATTGCTGTAACACGCACCCCAGGAATCATCCAAACTTTCCATTTTATTCACGAAAAGCTCAATCCTATTTGGAAGCATCTCGTCGTCATCGTCAAGAAAACAAAGATACTTGCCCGTCGATCTTGCAATTCCCGTGTTTCTCGCCGCCGATCCGTTCTTGTTTTTTTCGTGGCGAAGATATATTACTTCTGCGTTGTCTGCATACTCCGACATTGTTTTTTCGGTTTCCGCCCTGTCCTTTGTATCGGGATTGTTATCATCAATAATAATGACCTCTATCGGGCGGTAGGTCTGCCGCAGAACACTGTCCAGCGCACGCTTTAAATAGTCGGGGCGTCCGTATGTCGGTATTATAACGGAGACAAGGCACTTGTTGCTTTCGTCGCTCATATTATAATCTCCAATATGTCAAACCGGATTCTTTGAGATCCTTTACTCTGTATATTCCCTTAACGTCAAGCAATACCTTTTCGCTGTCATTTCCGTCTCTGTACAAAGCCTTGATGTCATCAAGCGACAGCTTCTTAAACTCATTGTGAGCAACGGCAATAATAACACAATCGGCGCCGCTCACCTGCTCAAGCGGAGTGAGCTTCACACCGTACTCTCTTTCGGCGTCCCTGTCACTTGCCCACGGATCAACTACAATCGGATTGATTCCGTATTCGTTCATACGTTTTATTATATCGTCAACCTTGCTGTTCCTCGTGTCGGGACAGTTCTCCTTAAAGGTTAGTCCGAGAATAACAACCTTTGACTTTTTCGGAGCCTGTCCGACGCTTATCATCTGCTTGATAGCGGCATCGGCAATGTATCTACCCATACTGTCGTTGACGATTCTGCCGTTGAGAATAATCTGGCTGTGATAACCGAGCTTTTCCGCCTCATAAGTGAAGTAGTACGGGTCAACGCCGATGCAGTGTCCGCCGACTAAGCCGGGTCTGAATCCGAGCGCATTCCACTTGGTATTCATACCGTCAACAACCTCGTTTGTGTCAATGCCCATTCTGTCAAAGACCATTGCAAGCTCGTTCATGAAAGCGATATTGATATCTCTCTGACTGTTCTCGACAACCTTAACCGCCTCGGCTGTTTTTATCGACGAAACGGGATGTGTGCCGACCTCGATAACAAGATTGTATACATTCTTTATTTCCTCAAGGCTTTCTTCGTCCATACCCGAAACAATCTTATGTATATTTTCCAATCTGTGAACCTTGTCACCCGGATTGATTCTTTCGGGAGAATAGCCTATTTTAAAATCGACTCCGCATTTCAGTCCCGATTCCTCCTCAAGTATAGGAACGCAGACGTCCTCCGTAACACCCGGGTAAACCGTGGATTCGTAAACAACAATTGAACCTTTTGTAAGATTTCTTCCTACAATTCTGCTTGCACCGATAACAGGTGACAGGTCGGGAGTATGATCTGTATTAACGGGCGTCGGAACGGCAACAATATGGAATCTTGCCTCCTGCAGGCGCTTTTCGTCCGCAGTAAAATCAACGCTCGTGTTTTTGATTACATCGTTTCCGACCTCGTGCGTCGGATCAATTCCGCTTTTATAAAGCTCAATTTTTTCCTTATTCAGGTCAAAGCCTATAACCTTTACGCCCTTGCCTGCAAAAGCGACCGCAATCGGCATACCGACGTATCCGAGTCCTACAAGAGAGAGCTTTTCCTCTCCGCTGCAAATTTTTTCATACAGAGACATATTCATCCTCCTATAATTACTGTTCAAAGCAGTATTTTATTTTTATACATTCAAAACCTCGGCATAGATTTTTCTAATCTCTTTTTCAACAACAGCTATATCAAATTCCTTGATCTTTTCAAGATTGTATCGGCTCATTTCGCCGCACAACCGTGAGCTGCCGCAGAGAATGTCCAACGCCTGCGCAAATCCGTCAGCGTCCGTCGGTTCACGCAGAAATCCGCCCTTGTTCAAATCGGTGTTTCCACGGATCTTACTTGCAACACACGGCAGTCCGCAAGCCATTGCCTCCATCATTGAGCGGGGCAGTCCCTCCTGAACGGTGGTAAAGAGGAACAGATCGGATATCTTCATAAGCTCCTTGACATCTTTCCTGAATCCGAGGAAATGAATCCTGTCGGCAACTCCGTTTTCGTCGGCAAGCCTTTTCAGGTTTTCCTCTTCGGGACCCTCTCCGCAAATCAAATAGTGAATATTTTCGCTGTCTGCTTTTGCGACCGCCCTGATTGCGGTTTCATAATTTTTCCTTGCAACAAGGTCTCCCGCAGATACACAGACGAAATCGGAATCGTTAAGCCCCAATTCACTTCTCTTTTCTTTTTTATCCACCGAGATGTTGTCAAAATCATTCAGATTGATTCCGACCCCGTGAACCTTGTAAACCTTTCCGCCCTTTTTCAGTCTGAATTTTTGAGCGGCCTGAAAATCTTCCTCGTTCATTGTTATGATTGCATCGGTCCAATGAGCCATTATCTGCTCCGCCCATTTCAAAACCGTCCTGTTAAAAAGCGGCGCGCCTCGGTAAAAATGAAATCCGTGAGCGGTATATATAATCTTTTTAACATTGTACTTTTTACCGACAAGTCTGCCTATCATTCCGCCGATCGGCGTATTGCAATGTATTACCTCAATTGAATTTTCATTAACAATCTTCTTGAGATTGTCATAAGCGATTTTATTGTCGGCAAAAGCAGTTATGCTTCTGTAACTGTGCGAATCGTACATTTTTACGGGGAGCTCGCAGGTAAGAGATTCGGGGTTCTCCCTGTTTGTTCCGAAGAACACATCGTACCCCATATCCAGCGCCGCTTTCAGGCAAGGACGTGAAACATTTGTCAGCTTCACTTCTTCCCTGCTGTTCTGTTCCTCGGGAGTAGGCTTTGTACTGTTAGACAAAAAAACATATCCCGCCATTTCACACCTCTTAATTATTCGACCTCAAATTTAACCTTTGATATTCCCTCTTCTGCGGCACGAACCGCATCATTCTCATTTTCGCCCTGAGCAATGACAAAACCTACTCTGTCACCGCTGTTTCTGATTCCGTCGATTTTCTCTCCGACGCCGTGCACAATTGACACCTGTGTAACACCGGGAACATTTTCGGCACGGTCAATTCCGTCAATGCTCTTTATAACGCCGCTCTCCAGAGGGAAGTATCGAATTGCCGATCCCTTATTGAACTTCTGTTCAACATCGGCGGTATTACCCATTGCAATATTAATGCAGCATTCCACCATATCGACTCCGGTTGAAAGCGGAGTAAGATGAGTGGTTATATTATCCCCTCCGAGTCTTGCTCCGAGTTCTATAATCTTCGGTCCGTCCTTTGTTATTTTAATCTCCGTGTGAGCGGGACCGTTTTCTATTCCGATTGCGCGGTTTGCATCTACGGTTATCTGTCTGATCTTTTCTTTCACCTCATCCGGCAGTGCACTCGGCTGTGAATGTCCCATCTCCACAAAGAACGGAGCTCCTGTTGTGAGCTTATCCGTTATCTGAATGACGTGGCAAACGCCGTCAATGCTCAGACTTTCAACGCTTACCTCATCGCCGTCCATATATTCTTCAACCATCAAATCTCCGCTTCTCGAAGATTTCTTGCTGTAATCATAAGCCTTGTCTATCGTTTCATTTTCAAAATCCGACAGCAAATCAATTCCTCGGCTGCCCGAGTTATCGGCAGGCTTTACAATACATCTGTATCCGGCCGCTTTGATCCTCTCGACTGCCGAGTAATATTCTTCCCTTGAATTAACACGGTAAAAGGTCGGAATAGGAACACCGTGTTTCAAAAGCGTCGCTCTCATTTCCCCCTTATCGGTTGCTTTCACGGCTGTTTCTTCGGAAATTCCGACAAGATTCATTTCCTTTGCAACCGCCGCAACGGCTCGCATCGGCATATCCGACGCCAATGTCATTACGCCGTCAACCCTGTTTCTATTTGCAGCGTCAACCACGGCAGGAACATCTATTGTGCTTATCACTTCTTTTATAACTCCGTCCTCGGAAAAACCGATTGCATTCGGATTCATATCGACGGCGACCACCTGTAAGCCCATTTCCTTGGCTTTTCTTATTGCAGGAAGCTGTAAAATGCTTGCTCCGAGAATCATTATTCTTTTCATACTTAATTTATCAATTCCTTTTCTTCGGGATCTTTCTGACTGTCTTTTAAAATATATGTATCCGCAGAATTTGATTCGGTTCGATTCACATTCTTGTGCTTGAGCACCGTAACCAAAGACATAAAAATTATCTTTATATCAAACCACAGTGACAGATGCTCTGCATAATAAACATCATTCTTCAGTTTTTCCTTTGTAAGAACGGAATTTCTGTTAATCGCCTGGTTGTAGCCCGTTACCCCGGGACGAACAGTCAATATGATCTTCTCCTCTTCCGTGTATTTATCAAGATACATCGGCGTATCGGGTCTCGGTCCGATGAAACTCATTTCCCCCTTTAGGATGTTAATCACCTGAGGAAGCTCGTCAATGCTTGTCTTTCTCGCAAATTTCCCGAATTTTGTAACACGGGGATCATCGTCTCCGTTGTAGGTTGATCCGTCGGCAAGCCGTATATCCGGGGAATTTTCTTTCATAGAACGTAGCTTATACATCTTGAATATTTTACCGAACTGTCCGATCCTGTCCGCCTTATAAAATACCGATCCGCCGTCCTCTGATTTTATAAAAACGGTTGAAACCGCAATCACAAGACCTATCGGTATCATCAATATAAGAGAGCACACAATGTCAAATGTCCGTTTAACAAAACGGTATGCCGGACTTCCCGACGCTTTCAAATCACTAAACACTTCTTACCAGCTCCAAATATTTCAAATCCTTTTTTGATTAATAATAAACCTATATATTTTATTATATTATAAACTGCCCTGTTAGTCAATACAATGTGTGTTGTATGTTAACGAAAAATGTCGGCAGAGCCTATGCTTTTTCAATGCTTGCCGCTGTAAAATCTGCCTCAAAAATACAAAACCCCGACAGCCTGCACTCATACAAACTGTCGGGAAATACATACTTAATTCAGCAAATCATTGTACTGATAAGCTCTTACATAGTCTACAATATAATCCGCCGGAGCGCTGTCGGAATCTCTGTCCAAGGGAACTGCGTTCTCGCCCCACATCTCAACCGAGAGAATAAGGTAGAGCGGATTTTGACATACCCCGCCGGCATTTGAGCGACAGTATTCCTTGCCGTTGACATAGAAAATATACTCGTTTTCGTTCCATTCCAAGCCGCATGTATTGAACTCCTCATACGGATTGTTACCGATGACATATGCCTTCTTCGCTTTGCCGGTCTGATGAGCTTCGTCATAGCCGTCCCAATGAAGATTGCTCTGAATGACATTTGAGATACGTTTTCCGTAGCTGAAGCTTTCCATTATATCAACCTCTGTGCCGTCACGACCCGAGCCGTCAACCGTGTAAACATTTTCATTCATCATCCAGAACGCGCTCCAGATATCGGCACCCTTGGGAAGAATACAGCGACATTCAAAATAGCCAAACTTTTGCGAAAAGCCGTTTGGCGCATCGGAATCGGTATCGAGACCTGCCGTGTACCAGCCTGCACCCGTGCCGCCCATACCGTCGGGTAGATATCTAAGCGGAATAATGAGATTCCCGTTCTCGGTATAAGCCATATAATTGTTCCAATATGAGCCTTTGCGAACTGATGATTTGTCACCATAGGTATAGTGTCCCGACCAAACACTGCGGTCAAGCTCGTTCTCAAATTCATCCTCAAAGGTGAGCGTAAATTTTGACATATCAACCTTTTTTGTCGGATTTGGGATTGTCGGCTGATTGACTGCAAAGGCTATCAGTGAAATCAGCGTAATTACACCCGAAAGAAGTTTGCACAACAATGCTTTCATAGAAATTAGTCCTTTTCTTTTATTATACCATATTTTTTTCCTTTTCAACATAAAAAAAGAATCCGTCCAAATGACGGATTCCGATTATTATTAAAACAATTTTGAATCCAGCGTTCCTTCTTTAACCTGAACGATGTGTGCATTCTTTCCGGACCCACGCTGTTTGTAGCAATCGGTTGTTTCGACGGGCTTCATTTCGATATTTTTATTGCCGCCCTTTGCAAGGATCTGCCACTTTACAAAAAACGGGAACATCAGCGGAATGATCTTCTTCTTTGAAACGCAGTTCCATATCTCTGCGGCAAAGAATGTGCAGTTGAAATAGAAGTCCCAATAATTCCAGTCTCTGATTCTGTCGCTTACCTTGACAAGCTGTTTCTTTGTCAGATTCATTCCGAGCCACGATTTATTTTTCAGACCCCACTTATTTGCACAGTAAGCCTCAACATTATAATATAATCCGCCGCCGTCCGACCGACTGAGCAGAAATGTTCCCATCGAAACGCCCTGATACGGCTTAAGCGTGTAACAGCCGACCTGCATTTCTCCGTTGAACATACTCTCGATATAAATCCATGCGTGACCGAGACCGACCTGCTGAGTGCATATGTACATTCTCGCAACGACTCTGCCGTCCTCAATCTCGTCAAAATTCTCAAGCGGCTCCGTTGCCGGCTCGGTAACGGGTTCGGTCGTCGGCTCTTCCGTTGTCGGTTCGGTTGTAGTTTCCCCGGGATCGGTCGTTGTCTCGTCCTCAACGCCGGCAGTTGTTCCGGTCAGGAACTCTGTGATTCCCGTTATGACGTCATTTATTCCTGAAGTTGAAAATTCGGCAAACGACGGAACGGACAGAACGACTACAACGACAAGGATAACAGAAATAATCTCAATAAAATGCTTTTTCATTTTATCATCTCTTTCTCATAATTATGTATTTATTATACAGTATAATTCTTAATTGTCAATATTATTTATTATTATTTTATAATATTTTTATTTATTTTTTAATATCCTCTTTTCCGCTCAGCGTTGGCAACAATGTAAAAGTCGTAATTGAAGTGATAATTCCGTCAAAATAAATCATAATTCAGAAAACTGAGTTTTAATAAAGATTATTCAAAAAACAATATATATAAACTTAAAGCTTTGATTTTCAGAAATAATACAGCAAAACTGAATGAACTAATGGACAGACGAGAAATATTATTGTCTGCCTCATAAAACGGAATACACAACAGCCCCCGAAGTTTACACTCCGGGGGCTTTGTATCATTTATGCTTGTCCGTAAACAAGTTTTATAAGACTGTGTTCAAGCTTAGTCAGCAAGTGCAGCCTGTGCTGCAGCAAGACGAGCGATAGGAACACGGAACGGTGAGCAAGATACATAGTCGAGACCGATCTTGTGGCAGAACTCTACGGAAGAAGGATCTCCGCCGTGCTCGCCGCAGATACCGCAGTGGAGAGTCGGGCGAACTGCCTTACCCATCTTAACTGCCATATCCATAAGCTTACCTACACCAACCTGGTCGAGCTTTGCAAACGGATCGAACTCATAAATCTTGTTGTCATAGTAAGAACCGAGGAACTTACCTGCATCATCACGGCTGAAGCCGAATGTCATCTGAGTAAGGTCG
>USJJ01000008.1 GCA_900554995.1 uncultured Ruminococcus sp.
CGTTCCCGGCGGACATCTCTATTTAAACGACATCGTTATCTGTACGGCGTCAATTATTCTTGATCCGCTGGCGGCATTTATGGTAGGCGGTGTAGGCGCATTTCTCGGCGACTTCTTCTTCTATCCCGCACCGATGTGGGTTTCGCTTGTAACTCACGGCTTACAGGCAATCATCATTTCCGTATTCTCTCATTATGTTTTAAAGAAAAAGCCCGTGCTCAGCTCCGGAATCGGTGTTACGATCGGCGCAATTATTATGGTTGTCGGCTATTCTCTCGGCAGAGCATTTATTTACAGCACACCTGCATATGCCGTGGCGAAACTTCCGTTCCAGATTCTTCAGGCAGTTGTCGGCGCAGTATTCGGAATGCTTCTTTGCTGGAAATTCGGTATACATAAGCTTTATAAAAACAAACTTATGAAAAATTAAATTGCCGTTACTCCACTGTTTGACATATCCGTTATTTAATGCTATGATTGTGAAAACGGAGCGATAATATGAGAAACGTTATGAACGACAATCTGATATATGAAATTCTGTCCGTTGTGGAAGAAATTCCGTGCGGACGGGTTGCGAGCTACGGTCAGATAGCACGGCTGATCGGTCGGGATAAAAATTCACGTCTTGTCGGCACGGTGCTCAGCCGATCCGAATTTTACGGAAAATTTCCCTGTCACCGTGTTGTCAACAGCTCGGGGCGCACCGCTCCCGGATGGACTGAACAGCGTTCACTTCTTGAAAGCGAGGGTGTGGAGTTTATGCCGAACGGATGCGTTAATATGAAAAATTTTCAATGGGAGATCTGAAAGTACAAATAACGATATCCACACGGATAACGAGGGTGGCGGACTTAAAAAGAATATTGAAACAACCGGGTTTTCATTTTTTCTCTCGCTGAGCTTCCAGAGCTTGCCGAGGAAAATAATAATGCCGAACGGATCAATATGTGATTCGACGCTTATTCCGATGAAAAATGCCCGTTCAATTCGATTAAATCAACATTCGATTCCTTTGCGGATCGGATGTTTTTTCAAATATGTATATGCAATTATATATTGCAGTAAAATCCAAAAGGTGATATAATATCGTTCAAATTAATAGTATGAAAATAAAATGAAAATTAAAAAGGTGATATTAATTGAAAAGAACTTTAAATAATATTTTCGATGCCTGCTTCCTTATTGTGGCAATAATGATTTTTGAAGCAGCATTTTGCCGAATGATTATTCAGTCATTTTTTGCCGGGTTGCTTGTGATACCGATTGCATTCCTGTTTCTTTACATTTGCGGTAAAAGAACGGATCTTATTGAAAAAATCGACTGTAAAAAGGCTTGGTGGATTTTAAGAGTCCTGTCTCTCGCATTGATGATAATAGTTGCATTCTCTCTTGAGGTTAACCTCTCATGGGACTGGGGCGGACTCATAAAATCATCATATAACTACATACAAAACGGCAGTATCGACATTCCCGACTACTATGCAAGATATCCGAACAATCAGTTCTGGCTTCTTTGTCTGGTTACGCTGTTTAAGTTTGTGCGGCTCTTTGTCGGCGGTGCAAGCGTCACCGTTTATAAACGTGTGACAATGATAATTTCGATCATCTGCGTACAGATCGCCCTTGAGTTTATTTACCGCACGGCAAGGATGATTTTTCCCGAGAAAAAGGCGTTTTTTGCGGGACTTCTTGCTCTCTTTTGCCTGCCTCTCTACCTTTACTCCGGATTCTTTTACACCGACATACCGAGCGTTCTGCTTGTTTCGATAATGCTGTTCCTGTATTTCAAATTACAACAGACCGAGAACAGAAAGGAACAAATTATTATTTGTGCATTGGTCGGATTTGTCGGAGCGATCACATATTTTTTAAAGCTGACCGCATTCATTGTTTTTGTCGCAATGATAATAGGCATCATTTTCACAAAGATAACTTTTAAGCAGTTTTTATCTTTCTTCCTTGTAAGTGTAATGACCCTCGGAGTTACGGTTGCGGCGATCAAGGCAGTTTCCGAACCGATCTATAAAAACAAATTCGGCATAACCGAGGAAATGAAAGATAAATATGAATTTCCGCCGACTCATTGGATTATGATGGGTCTCGGCTACGGTGGATTTTCACAGGAGGACGTCGACCGCACAAAAAGCTTTGACACCTATAAGGAAAGAGAGAATTTCAACAAGAGAGAAATTAAAAGCCGAATTGAGAATTACGGATTTCTCGGACTTGTCAACCACCTTTTCTCCGACAAGGTTATACGTACATTCGGAAGCTGCACACTGGCAGGCGGCGATTATGTAGGTCACAAACCGTTCCATAAAAACGGAATTTTCACAAGGCTGTTCTCTCTGCACGGCGATCTTCGTCCGATCGGTCTGACTTTCTCGTGGATTTATTATATCTTCATAACGCTCGGGATACTTTTTTCGGCAATCGGAAGTCTGAGAAAGAAAAAAATGCCGACAAATCAAAAACTTCTCGCCGGCAGGATTTCAATTTTTGCAATATTCTTCTTTATGCTTATCTGGGAATGCAACAGCAGATATCTGTTGGCTTTCTGTCCTGTTATGATTCTTCTCGCTGCCGACGGTCTGTCGCACTTTGTGAACACATTCAAAAAGTGCATAAAATAACACCGCACAAATTAAAGTGTACGATATTGTCTAAAATCAAAAAAGTCCCAACTTTTGCCGAACTTTTTCGACAAGCTGTAATTTATAAGCTAAAATTTCCTTTCGGTTTAATCGCTGTTAAATATTTAAAGCTATCCTGTAAGCATCAAAGCCCTTCGCTTTTGCGGAAATAGAATTGTTATGAACAGAAAATAGGATTTCACGACATTGTTAACAGCAAAGAATCGGGAACTCTTTTTCCTCGGCAAGGTGACGAAACAGTTAAAGCTGTGACAGCTTCCCGGCTCTTTTGCAGCTTGACACTTTCGGCGAATCAGGGTAAAATACAATTAATAAAACATCCGATTTTTCCCGGATAAAAGGAGATTAATTATATGAAAATAATTACCGTAAGCCGTGAGTTCGGAAGCGGCGGTCGTGAAATTGCAAAAAGACTTTCCGATGTTCTCGGAATCGCTTACTATGACAGCGAAATCATCACCGAAATTGCCAAGAAAGCCGATCTTGACGAAAACTATGTCGCACATTCTTTGGAAAAAGGCATTCAGCCGACGTTTCAGATTCATTTTGCATGTGCTTTTTCACATATTTCCGCTCCCGATCCGACGGTCAAGCTCCTTTCCGCTCAGAATAATATCATCAATGAGCTTGCCGAAAGGGGCGACTGTATAATCGTCGGCAGAGCCGCAGATGTTCTGCTTGAAAAACACGATCCGTTCCGCATCTTTGTTTATGCCGATATGCAGTCAAAAATCGCAAGATGCCGCAAGCGTGCAGGTGACGGCAGCAAGCTCACGGACAAGGAAATAGAGAAGAAAATCAAACAGATTGACAAGGGCAGAGCCTCAAGCTACAATATGATCTCCTCCACCGACTGGGGTGACAAGCGCGGCTATGATCTCTGCGTTAACACAACAAATATGAATATCAAGGAGATTACTCCCTTCATTGCCGAGTACGCAAAGCAGTGGTTTAAGGATAAGCAGGTATGAGAATTAAACTGTCCGATCACTTTACTTATTCCAAGCTTTTAAGATTTGTATTTCCGTCAATAATAATGATGGTTTTCACTTCTATTTACGGAGTTGTTGACGGACTGTTCGTATCAAACTTCGCAGGTAAAACTGCATTTGCATCAATAAATCTCGTTATGCCGTTTGTTATGATTCTCGGCGGCATCGGATTTATGATCGGTACGGGCGGCACGGCGCTTGTGTCAAAGGTGCTCGGTGAGGGCAACAAGGACAAAGCGAATAAAATTTTCACGATGATGATTATTTTTACGCTTTTTCTCGGTGCACTGCTTTCGGTCGTCGGAGTTATTTCTGTGCCGTGGGTAGCGAAATTTCTCGGTGCAACCGAGGCAATGATGGAGGACTGTATACTTTACGGCAGAATCGTTACGGGCTTCACCGTCGCCTTTATGCTTCAGAGCGTTTTCCAGAGCTTTCTCATCGCCGCCGAAAAGCCGAATCTCGGACTTCTTGCCACGGTGCTGGCAGGCTGTACAAATATGGTGCTCGACGCAGTTTTCATTATCGTTTTCAATTGGGGCATTGCCGGTGCGGCGATCGCAACGGGTCTGAGTCAATGCGTTGGCGGGATTTTCCCGTTGATTTATTTCTTGAGGAAGAATTCAAGCCTATTGCGCCTGACAAAAACGAAGTTGGAAATAAAACCTATTCTCAACGCCTGCGGCAACGGCTCCTCGGAGCTTATGAGCAATATTTCCTCATCCGTTGTCAGTATGATCTACAACTTCCAGTTGATGAAATATGTCGGTGAGGACGGTGTTTCCGCTTACGGCGTGCTGATGTATGTTCAGTTCATTTTCGTTGCTATCTACATTGGCTATGCAATTGGCTGCGCGCCGATAACGGGATATCACTTCGGCGCACAGAACCACAATGAACTGAAAAATATGCTCAGAAAAAGCTCATTTCTCAGCGCAGTTTCGGGCGTTGTTCTGACTGTACTTGCAATCGTGCTTTCATCGCCGCTTGCAAAGATTTTTGTCGGATATGATGAAGAGCTTTATGAATTGACCCGTCACGCATTCAGATTGTTCGCCTATTCATTCCTGCTGGCAGGCTTCAATATTTTCACCTCATCGTTTTTTACAGCTCTCAACAACGGTGCGGTTTCGGCGGCAATATCGTTCATGCGAACGCTGATTTTTCAAACCTCGTCGGTTCTTATACTTCCGATATTCCTCGGTGTGGACGGTATATGGTGGGCAATCACGGTTGCGGAGTTTTTCGCGTTTATCCTCTCCCTCATCTTCCTTTTTGCCAAGCGCAAGAAATACAATTACATATAATAACGGCATATAAATATAATTAAAAAGCAGAGGTCTTCCGTTTTGGAAAATCTCTGCTTTATTATTTACTGATTAAAGAACCTTGTTGAAGAAATCAATTGCCCTCGGCTCTTTCGGATTGAGGATAACCTCCTGCGGCGTACCTTCTTCGATAATATAACCGTCATCAATGAAAAGCACACGGTCGGCAACCTCACGGGCAAAGCCTATTTCATGGGTAACGATTGCCATCGTCATTCCCTCTGCCGCAAGATCCTTCATAACCTGAAGAACCTCGCCGACCATTTCGGGGTCGAGCGCCGATGTCGGCTCATCAAAGAGCATGATATCGGGATTCATACAAAGCGAACGTGCAATCGCAACTCTCTGCTTCTGTCCGCCGGAGAGCTGATGCGGATAAGCCTCCGCCTTGTCCTCAAGTCCGACTTTTTTGAGCATCGCCATTGCTTCCTCTTTTGCTTTTTCCTTTGAAGCCTTTTTAAGCTGAACGGGAGCAAGCATAAGATTCTGAATAACATTGAGGTTGTTAAAAAGATTGAAGTGCTGGAACACCATTCCGATGTTCTCACGAATCTTGTTGAGGTCGGCTTTTTTATCCGTAATCGCCTGACCGTCAACAATGATCTCACCGCCCGTAGGCTCTTCAAGACGGTTTATGCAGCGAAGAAAAGTTGACTTGCCGCTGCCCGACGGTCCGAGGATAACGACAACCTCGCCCTCGCATATATCGGTCGAGATATCCTTGATAACCTCCAAATGATCGAAGCTCTTTTTAAGGTGAGAAACGTGAATTTTAACGTTGTTTTTATTTGCGGCCACGGTTCATCCTCCTTTCGAGAGCCTTTGCAACCTTGGAAAGTATCGTGATAACGATAAGGTACATCACGCCGACAATAAGCCATACCTGGAACGATTTAAAGTTAATTGCAATAACGTTCTTTGCAGCATTTACAAGCTCGGGGAAACCGATAACAGAAAGAATCGAGGTATCCTTGAGGGTGATAATAAACTGATTGATGATGCTCGGTATCATCGTGCGGATAGCCTGCGGAAGAACGACCTTCTGCATAGATTTCCAATAGGGAATACCGAGACTCCTTGCTGCCTCCATCTGTCCAACGTCAACGGACTGAATTCCGGCACGGATGATTTCCGACATATATGCGCCGCAGTTGAGCGAAAGGCAGATTATACCTGCCTGCAATGCGGTGAATGTAAATGTACTGTGTAAAAAGTTCTTTAAAGCGTAAGGTACGCCGAAGAAAACGAAAAATGCAAGAACTATCATCGGAACACCGCGGATAATATCAACAAAGACCTGTGCGATGACGTTGCATACCTTACTTTTAAGCACGCTGAGCATACCGAAGATGAGACCGATGATGCTTGCAAAAATCAGGCTGTAGAAAGCCATGATAAGCGTCTGTCCCATTGCCTCCAGCAACAGCTTGCCGTAAACCGAAATTATATCTGCCATTTAGCGGACTCCTTTTGACAAACAGCAGGGCATCTTTGCAGACGCCCCACCGCTCATTTTTTAAAATTAGCCAACGTACTTGTTGATGATTTCGTCATACTTGCCGTTTGCCTTGATGTTCTTAAGACCGGCGTTAAACATATCAAGGAATTCCTGATTTGCCGAATTGAAGATGGCAAGACCGTAATCGCTGCCTTCGCTGGCTGTGTTCTCAAGAACCTTGAGTGCAAGATTGCCGTTCTTGATGGAGTCAACCATGATCGGTGTATCCTCGAAGCAGGCAGCTGCCTGACCGCCGATAACTGCCTGATACATTGTCGGAGAATCCTCAAATGAAGCAATTGTGAAGCCGTACTTATCCTTGAGACTGTTTGCATAGTCGGCACCCATTGTACCTGTCTTAACTGCAACCTGCTTGCCCTTGAGATCCTCAAAGCCCTTGATTGTGGAATCAGCGGCAACTGTCATTGTCTGTGTGCAGTGATAATATCCGTCTGAGAAAATCCAGCCCTCGCTCTTACGCTTCTCTGTGATAGAAGCACCTGCGATCATGGCGTCTGCCTGACCTGCCTGGCATGCTGCGATAGATGCGTCCCAGCCAACGCTGTTAAGCTCGTATTTGAAGCCCTGATCCTCAGCGATAGCGGCAAGGATCTCAACGTCGATACCGACGAGCTTACCCGAAGCATCCGTGTACTCGAACGGTCTGAAAACTGTGTCGGTAGAAATCTTCCATACTTTTTCATCTGTCTTGTCGTCTCCCTTGGAGCCGCAGCCTGCGAAAAGGCAGAACATTGTAGCTACGCAAAGAAGAATTGCGATAAATTTTTTCATGAACTCAAATCCTTTCAATTATTGATTCGCTAAAATAATACAGAGATAGTTTAATCTATATTTGTCAATTAGTCAAGACTAACTGAGTTATATCCGTCAAAATTTTAACATTTTTTTGCTTTTATAACGCAAAACAAGAGTTTTCACGACTATTGACATTTTTCTGCATCGGGGGTATGATCTGTTTATAGTAAACGGAGGCAAGAGCTATGCAGGATATAATGATCAGAAAATATAATGAAAACGATATTGATGATATGAAAAATATCTGGAACGAGGTTGTCGACGATGGAATTGCTTTTCCGCAGGAGGACGATCTCACAACCGACGGAGCAAGGATGTTTTTCGCCGAGCAAAGCTACTGCGGAGTTGCGGTAAACGGCGACGGAGAAGTTCTCGGACTTTATATCCTTCACCCGAACAATATCGGCAGATGCGGCCACATCGCCAATGCAAGCTATGCGGTCTCGTCAAAGAACCGCGGACTTCACATCGGCGAAAAGCTCGTGCTTGACTGCATCGCACAGGCAAAGGCTCACGGATTCAAAATTTTGCAGTTCAACGCAGTTGTTGCGACGAACATTCATGCAAGACACCTTTATGAACGCATCGGATTCAAACAGCTTGGCATAATTCCGCACGGATTTCGTATGAAGGACGGTCATTATGAGGATATCTGCCCATACTACATTGAGGTTAACATATGATTAAGGCCGTTTTTATTGACATCGACAATACCCTGCTTGATTTCAACAAATGTGCGCTTTGGTCGATGAAAAAGTCATTTGAGGATTACAATCTGAATTTCAAGGAGCAGATGTTTGACACATTCAACCTGGTTAACAACCGTCTTTGGCTTGAAATTGAAAAGGGCAAGCTTACAAAAGAGGAGCTTTACGCCTGCCGCTGGAATATGATATTTGCGATTCTCGGAATTGACGTTGACGGTGTGCAGTTTGAAAACGTTTTCTATTCATATCTGACCGAAAGTGCGGAGCCTGTTGACGGTGCTCTTGAAACTCTGAAATACCTCAGCGGCAAATACATTGTCTGCGCCGCAAGCAACGCATCATATGAGCAGCAGATCAAGCGTCTCGACAATGCCGAACTGACCGAATATTTCGACAAAATTTTCATTTCCGAGCAGATAGGTTTTTCAAAGCCGAAAAAGGAATTTTTTGAGAAATGCTTTGAGGAGATCGCACCGATCCTGCCGAGCGAAAGCATTATGATCGGTGACTCGCTGACTGCCGATGTCGGCGGAGGAAAAGCGGCAGGGATGAAAACCTGTTGGTACGACCACAACGCCACCTTTGAGGAGTCCCCTGTTCCTGACTTCACTGTCCGCACGCTTGCGGAAATTAAAAATCACCTTTAATAACCTTTAAGGCAAACCCGTTCAGCCAAAATTTACTTTGCGGGTTTGCCTTTTTTTCTTGACCTCGGGCTCATTTATTGGTATTATATTATATATGTATAATCGGGAAGGGTGTTTTTTATGATAAAGATTGCTCCGTCAATTCTCTCCTGTGATTTTTCAAAGATGGGTGAGGAAACCGCACGTATGGATGCCTGCGGTGCAGACTGGATTCATATCGACGTTATGGACGGTCATTTTGTGCCGAACCTCACTTTCGGCGCACCCGTCGTTAAGTGTATCAGAAAATGCAGTGACAAGGTTTTCGACTGTCACCTTATGATAAGCGATCCGCTCAAATATGTTGACGATTTTGTCAAGGCGGGCGCAGATATAATTGATTTTCACGTTGAGTCCGACTCCCCCGTTGACGAGACGCTCGATAGGATTACCGCCGGCGGGTGCAAGGCAGGTCTTGCCGTAAAGCCGAAAACTCCCGTTGAGTCGATATTCCCGTACCTCGACAAGCTGAGTATGGCTCTCATTATGACCGTTGAACCGGGATTCGGCGGTCAAAAATTTATGGGAGATATGATGGACAAAATAATTGCCCTGCGCAAGGAATGTGCAAGGCGTGGAATTGATATTGACATTCAGGTTGACGGCGGAATCTCCGAAGAAACCGCTCCGATCGCTGTTGAGGCAGGCGCAAATGTCCTTGTCGCAGGCAGTGCGATCTTCGGTTCCGACGATCCTGCCGCAACAATTAAGGCGTTGAGGTGCTGAGCTCCTTCCAATGCTCATGAGTATAGGCAACGGTCAGGCTGTCCTTTCCGACAAATCTGCCGTACTCATTGATAATACGGTTCAGCGAATTTGCCGTGTCGGTCGCAAGCTCAATCCTGTATTTCCCCTCTGCCGAAAAAATTCTTTTTGAAGCGTTGCTTGGCATAAAACGCAGGAAATCAAGCAGATTATCGACATTTTCAAATTCAAAAATCCTCGTTGCGTTCGCTTTCAGCACTACGGTTTCCGACTTTTTGTTCCGTCCGCTCGCAACGGTGAACATCAAAAGACAGCCGCCGTCCGGATCGGGCGCCGCCTCAATCATAAGATTACCCGACGGGTCAACGTCACGCCCCGTATCCTTGCGGACAGTATCAAGGATCGTCCATATCACACGGCGTGTCTCAATATTGGAATAATCCATCTCATCATATGTAATATCAAGCTCGATCATATCGTCGAGAGTCAACCCTACTATAAATTTATTGCTGCTTATCGGTTGAATATCCATTTACGCATCTCCTCATAACAAAGTATATGCCTGTTAAAATCGGTATTCAACCATCAAAATATGGCAAAACCAATTTATGAGCCGACATTATATTATATGTCGCTCTCCGGAGTAAAAGCATGGAAAAATACCAAAAATATAATAAGCGTCGCAGGAGCATAACCGAATTTCGCTCCTCGTACAGCGACAATAAAAAATATTTCATCAGCACAGACAGGAAAAGCTCCTGGATGCCCGTGGTGAAATACATCACTATTGCAATTTTCTTCATCGTCTTTGTGATTGCAGGCTTCCTTATCACGGACGCACTCCTTGAAATTTCCGAAGCTCCGTATGTCGAGGAAAAAACAACCGTCTCGGAGAATAAGACGGAGATTGATAAGAAATACTTTGAAGATATAGTTACAAAAACGCCCGACGAAATTACCACGGGCAGCAAAGGTTCGACTGATTAATGTATATACCCTATAATTCACGACTTAAATATCACAAAAGCATATTCGGGGCAGTAAAGACCGATCAAACCGTGACGTTCCGTATAATTCTGCCCCGTGATTTTTGCTGTCACGCGGCAAAACTGGTTATAAAAAAGGCTGAGGATGAGCAATACCGCTGTATTGATATGCAGTGGGACTGTATGGAGGGCTTCGGCGAAGAGTGGTGGAAGATAGATTTCACCGCCGAAGAAGCTGCAATCTACAAATACCACTTTGAATATGACACCTCGTGGGGTACAAGCCGAATTTACACAGTCGGCAACGGCATTGCCGCCATTCAAAGCGAGGGCGACGACTGGCAGCTCACCGTTTATGATAAAAAATTTCGCACCCCCGACCGATTCAAGGGCGGCGTGATCTATCAGATCTTCCCCGACCGTTTTGCTTTCTCGGGCACAAAAAAGAAAAACGTCCCGACCGACAGGGTTCTGCGTACGGACAGGGACGGCGATCCCTACTGGATGCCGACGTCTGACGGCAAGGTTCTCAACAACGACTATTTCGGCGGCGATCTCAAGGGCATTGAGAAAAAGCTCGGGTATCTGAAGGATCTCGGCGTTACCTGCATCTATCTCAATCCGATTTTCGAGGCGCAGAGCAATCACCGATATGACACAGCGGACTACGAAAATATTGATTCGCTTCTCGGAACCGAAAAGGATTTTTCGTCGCTTTGCAAAGAGGCTGACAAGCTCGGTATAAAAATTATACTCGACGGCGTTTTCAACCACACGGGAGACGACAGCAAATATTTCAACCGTTACGGACGTTATCCCGACCTCGGTGCTTATCAGTCGCCGGATTCGCCGTATTACAACTGGTACAAATTCAACAATTGGCCAGACGACTATGAGAGCTGGTGGGGTATAAAAATTCTGCCGGAGGTCAACGAGGACAACCCCGATTTCATCGAATATATAACCGGCAAGAACGGTATCGCACGAAAGTGGCTCAGGCTCGGAGCATCGGGCTGGAGACTTGATGTTGCCGACGAGCTTCCCGACGAATTTCTCGATAAATTCCGCAAGGCGGTCAAAGAGGAAAAGAATGACGCTCTTGTCCTCGGTGAAGTGTGGGAGGACGCCTCCAATAAATCGAGCTACGGCAAGCTGCGCCGCTATCTTCTCGGCGAGCAGCTTGACAGCGTAATGAATTATCCGTTTGCCAATGCGGTGATCGACTTTATTCGCAATGCGAGTGCCGAGCTTTTCGCATCACGTGTTATGAATATCACGGAAAACTATCCAAAAGAGGTTCTCGACGTACTGATGAATCATCTTTCCACCCACGACACCATGAGGGCAATTACCGCTCTTGCGGGAGAGAGTTGTTCCTACCGTGACAGAAAGTGGCAAAGCACCCATTCGCTCGGTGAAAAGGACTATATCTACGGTGTTCGGCTTCTCAAGGCGGCATCCGCAATGCAGTTTGCACTTCCGGGTATCCCAACAATCTACTACGGTGACGAGGCGGGAATGCAGGGCTACAAGGATCCGTTTAACCGCCGCTGCTACCCATGGGGCAATGAGAACACCGAGCTTATAGAATGGTATAAAAAGCTCGGTGAAATAAGAAAGGAAAATCCCGTTTTCAAGGACGGAACATTTGAGATTCTCTCCGCCGTCGCAGGCTGTGTAGCCTTTTCGAGAAAGAATGGCAGCGAGGCGATTCTCGTTATTTCCAACAGCAATCCGCACCCGATAACCTACTATGTAAAATCCGAATGGTGCGACGCATACGATCTGCTCGGTAACGGAAGAGTTGCCGCAAATATGGTCGATATTGAAGAAAAATCAACAGTAATCTTGAAAAGAAAGTGATATAAATGGCGTTAAGAGGTCACAAATTTAAAACAAGTAAACAGGATAAGCGGGGCGACCTGATGCGTTTCTTTCTTGCATTTCTTGCTTTTGCGCTTGTGTTCGGTTCGATTTCCGCAGTCGTTATCCTTAAGCATAACGAGCTGTCGCTGAAAAGCATTTTTTCAAAAGAGACAACGACCGAAGGCGGTAATGAAACAACTGCGGACGATCAGCCGGTTTCACCCGTAAAGCTCAGCGGGAAGACAAATTTCCTCATCTACTGCTCCTCAAACGATTTTTCCGAAATGTATTTTATTCACATTGTTGAGGCAGATATGGACAACTGTGTAATCAAGGATCGTCCGCTGAATCCCGACGGTAAAACCACGGACGGTAAAACGTATGTCCAGCTCCTCAAGGAAAGCGGCGCCGGAAAGCTCGTTTCCGCAATTGAGGAAAAAGAGGGCGTAAAAATCAGCAAATATGTCGGTTCAAACGCCGAGACCTTTGCCCTTGCAATCAACTATATGGACGGGCTGGAATACACGGTCGATGAGAGAATCGAATACAGAAACAGCGCCTATACCCTTATACTCACCAAAGGAAACCAGACCATCAAGGGCGAAACGCTCATCAAATATTTCAGGTACTGCAAGACTCTCGGAGTCGACGGTATGAGAACTCAGGGCAAGCTCGTCTGCGCTATGCTCGACAGCTATATCAATGACAATAATGTTGACAAGGGTACAAGAATTTATCAGCGGCTGCTCTCAAATCTTGACTCCAACAGCGATATTTCATATTTTGAAGCAGCAGAAGCGATGCCGACCGTCAAAGCGTTCTGCGACTCGGAAAACAGACAAAATTCCACAATTATTATAAATGATTCAAGCATTTCATAAGGAGGCAACACAATGTCAGAAAAACCGTTCAGAGGCTCCAAGCCTCAGCCCGACCATATTTTCATAAGCATTGCCGACGATGCGAAAACGACAATGAACGTAAGCTGGAGAACAAGCACCGACGTTAAAAGCGGCTATGTTCTTTACCGTGAGGACGGCTCGGATGAGATCAAAAGAACCGACGCCGATACCGATGTGTTCAAGAGCGATATCGACGTCAGCAATATGTTTTGGGTCAAGCTCACGGGACTGAAGCCCGACACAAAGTATTTCTACACCTGCGGCGACGACTCTCACAGGAGTGAGGAATTCAGCTTTACAACCGAACCCGAAAATCTGACAAAGATCAAGTTCATATGCGTTTCGGATCAGCAAAAGGGCGATTTGATAAACCCCGATTACTCGCATTTTACAGAAATTCTCAAAAAGACCCTCGATGAAAATCCCGACGCAAGATTCATCCTTACCGGCGGCGACAACACAAACTGCGGTCAGCACGAGGTTCAGTGGAACGGCACGTTTGAAGGTATGAAGGGCATAGTTGAAAGTATTCCCATCCAGATGGCGCTCGGCAATCACGATAACCGCGGATTCAGAGATCCCGAGCACGAAACCGGCAGATACTACGCCGAACCGGCTGAATTTTTCGACAATCAGTTCAAAGGTTCGTACGCTTATGACGGTCCCGAAAATTGGAAAACGGAGAACTACACATTCAATTACGGCAATGTTCACTTTCAGATGATCGGCATCAACGGTCCCGAAGAGGTCAACGAGTGGATGATTGACGATATGAAGAAGAACCGCAGGCAGTGGAACATCGGTACATATCATTTTCCGATCTGCTACTCCGGTTCCGACTGTGCAAACTATGACGCCTATCCCGTTATGACCGAGGGCTTTGAGATGCTCGACATCGTGTTCTCTGGTCACGAGCACAACTTTGCAAGGAGCTTTCCGAGGAGAAATGAAGAGCTTTTTGAACGTCCGTCTCAGGGTACCGTCCACTATATGCTCGGCAACTCAAACCAGAACCCTCCGGGAACAAGAGCGATCCAAAAGGTATGGCACTCCGCTTTCTACTGTGAGGAAGAGGATGTTTCCGTCGTTGCGATAGTCGAGGTTGACGGCGATAAGATTACGCTCACGTCAAAGATAGTCGAGGACGGCAGAATTGTCGACAAATGCACGATCGACAAGAGCAAGGATGAGATCACACCCTATGCAATCGCTCCGAAGTTCAACCAGACACGTATGACCTACAAAGGCGCTCTTATGGGCCTTTGCCAGTATCCCGTTCCGTGCGAAAATGTCGGCGGAACCTGGTACGCCTGCTTCGGCACGCTTATAGGATATATCGGCGGACTTGTCGTTAAGGAGAAAGGCAAGATTACGCTTGAAATTTACGGCAAACGTGTTGAATTTTTCGAAAACAGCGACAAGGCAATTGTTAACGGTGAGGAAAAGACGATCTGTGCCAAGGTGCTCCGCCTCCATAGCCAGCTTTATATGCCCGCCGACGCCTGCGAGCTTTTCAATATGAGATGGGCATATGCGAAGAGGAATAATTTCATTTCATTTGAGCACGAGAGCGAGGATAAACCCATCACCGTTCAGCCGTAATTGACAAGACAAAATTAATGATGTATAATCAAATCGGAGTTGATGACAATGTCAAAGAAAAAAGCCGCACAGCAGACGGATATCAATCTGACAGATGCGCAGAAGCGAATGGATCAGT
Organism: uncultured Ruminococcus sp.; assembly: GCA_900554995.1. GTDB lineage: Bacteria > Bacillota > Clostridia > Oscillospirales > Acutalibacteraceae > CAG-488. The sequence continues at coordinate 14,861 of USJJ01000008.1, forward strand.
ACGTCAAGGCGTGTGAAAAAGAGAAAAAAGGCAAGGCAACCGCCCTTTCAATGATCGGTATTACGATTGTTTGCCTGCTGATACTTTTGATCGTCGGTCTGAAGCTCAGCGGTGTGGGTTTCACCGTTGTCAGTGACGGCAACTCCGTTACGGTTGTAGATTCCGGCAGTGTCAACGGCACAAAGCTCGCTGATGTTGTAACAGTAAAATAAGCAAAACGACAAATGAGCCTAAGTACAAAGTTACTGCACTTAGGCTCATTTTTATTTTAATTAAATATTCAGGCTGTAAGATGACTTTATCTCACTCAGTTTGTCTGTGCCCATGTCCACGCAACGTTTACACCTTCACGGCTTACTTCAAGACCCTTTTTCTTTGCTCCGCTG
>USJJ01000009.1 GCA_900554995.1 uncultured Ruminococcus sp.
TTTATCCTTAAGTTTCTTTTCCATATATAAGCATCTCCGTTATTATTTCCGATTACTTTTACATTTTAACACATTAAAATATAAAAGTAAAGCAATTTACTCAAAATTAAATGTTGAGCTGTGAGTTGATGCGTCCGATATAAGAGTAGGCGTGTAGGCAACAAGGACAACGTCCGGCTTTGTTTTGTCGATATAATTCAATATGCTTCCGTCAAAATATCTTCTGTCAAGAAGCTCCGTGCTCTCAAAATCCTGCGAAAGATAAGGCACGACGCACTTGTTGTAGGAGCCGCCGATAATGAGTATCCTTTTGCCGTTCTTACAGTCGTTGTTTTCTATGCGGGTGATCACCTTATTTCCGTTGATGTAGGTCGAATACGCCGAGTTGTTGTAATAATCCTTGTTCAGATAATTTCGGTTGAACATAACATCCTCAAAAGCCCCTGTTTTTGCCGCATCGTTATTGTACCGAACAGTAAAGCTCGTGCTCCTCTTGGGATAAATAAGGCTGATATCCTCGGGGTCCGCATAGGTCAGGGTCGCAATCTTTCCCTGCGAGCCGAGGCAGTATTTTTCATATACGTCAACGTTGTAGTTTTCGAGATTACCGATATCGGTGTCAAGCGAGTAACCGAATTTGCCGTTCAGCATTTCGGCGATCTTTCCCGAAGCCCATACGCCGGTCTCAGGCTTCCAGTGGTGGTCGGTTTTGAAGAAACAGGAGTACCAGTCGCTGTCCTTTTGCGAGAGCAATGTTCTCATATCGAGATAATTAACGCCGTTTTCCTCAAGTCCCGCAAGGAGCGAATCGGCATTTTTGTTGCTGTAATCGACAACTCCGTCGGGGAGCTGTTCATTGTTCTTGTCCTCTTTCGACGGATACTGGACGTAAGAAAAATCAATATTTCTTTTCTTCATTTCGTCGCTGAACCATTTAACGCTTTCAACCGCCTCGCTCGTATCGGCGGGAGCCGACTCAAACGTAAGGTATCCGTTTTTCATTACCGCAACGGAATCGGTTCCGGCAATTATTTTCATTCCGACCGTTTTGCTGAAAAGTGCGTTCGCCTCGACATATTTCATTCTTCCCGGCAGCAGCTTTGTCGTGTAGTAATCGACGCTGTTCTTAAACCAATTGACATATGTCAGGTATTCCGTCTTTTTCGACACGGCCGTTTGCGTCTGCACCGTTTGCGGAACGTCCTCGGTTTTTCTGTCATAGCTGAACTTCTCATCCTCATCGAACGGATATTCCTTTACCCAGACGGACTCCGTTGCCGCCGAAGCCGACGGTGCCGAGATTTCGGACCGAGCCGACGTGTTGCCGTAGTCAAAATAAACCTGTGCCCTGTAAAACCTGAAAATCACAGAGCCGAAGAAAGCGGCAATAATGCAAATAAAAGCAATGCCGACAAAATACGACGACTTATTTTTCTTCATTGAATGCCGCCCCCTTTCTGTCAGAAGTTGAAGTAAATGAACGGGTTGTAGGTGCCCTTGATTGTGTATGTTACGGAAATTAAGAATGTGAGGATGAGGACAATGCCCGAGATAATTATATAAATCGGTTTGTTCGTATCGACTCTTTTCCTTATTGTGCGGATTATCGGGAAACAGCAGATTATTCCGAGCACGAGGAAAAAGCTGTAATTCGACAGATAGAATACTGTTGTTCCGTCATAGAGCGGCAAGGCTCCGAATCCGAACATATCCTTGAGATAATTCAGAGCCGACGCAATATCGTTCGACCTGAAAACGACCCATCCGACTATGACGAGAAGCATCGTATAGATATGGCTGAAAGCCCCGAGTTTTTTGGAAAATCCCGTGAGCTTTTCGAGAGTGAGAATCACGAAGTAAAACAAGCCCCAGACAAGGAACGTCCAGTTTGCGCCGTGCCAGATTCCCGTCAGCGACCAAACGACGAACAGATTGAAAACAAGCCTTGATTTTTTCTTCACCCTGCTGCCGCCGAGCGGAAAATAGACATAATCCCTGAACCACGTGCCGAGCGATATATGCCATCTGCGCCAGAACTCGGAGACCGACTTTGAGATATAGGGATAATCGAAGTTTTCAAGAAATTCAAAACCGAACATTTTTCCGAGTCCGATCGCCATCTCGCTGTATCCCGAAAAATCGAAGAAAATCTGAAGAGTATAGGCAATTGCGCCGAGCCATGCGGACGAAACTGAGCCGACCTCGCTATCGAATATTCCGTCGGCAACTATCGCAACATTATTTGCAATCAGCACTTTTTTCACGAATCCGATCATAAATCGGTAGGCGCCGTTCGTAAAGTCGGCAAAATTTTCGTTTCTGCTCTTAATCTGATCGGCGATCGTCTGATAACGCACGATCGGACCTGCGATAAGCTGAGGGAAGAAGGATATGTAAAGCGCAACATTGCAGGGATTTTTCTGCACCTCGCCGTCTCGGCGGTAGACGTCAATCACATACGACATCGCCTGGAACGTAAAGAATGAAATTCCGATCGGCAGGGTTATATTAAGCGTGTTTATATCGGTATTTAAAAGCGCATTTATATTTTTCAGCGTAAATGTGAGGTACTTGAACACGAACAGCATTCCGATATTGACAATGACCGAAATGATGAGAGCCGCCTTGCTCTTCCCGTTCTCTCGGTTTTTGTCGATGATCAGCCCGAGAAACCAGTTAGCAAGAATCGAACCGAGCATAAGCAAAACGTAGATCGGCTCGCCCCATGCGTAGAAGAAAATGCTTGATAAAATCAGAACGGCATTCTTGAACGCAAGCGATTTTATAAAAGGATTGTAATAGGCTATCAGCACAACGGGTAAGAACAAAAACAAAAATGTTGTCGATGAAAAAACCATATTAGTCCTCCTTTCTTGATGATATTATGTGTTCCGAAAGTTCCTGCCGACTTTCCTTGCCTGCCTTGCGAGGGGGATAAGCCCCACGCTCAACAAATCGGCAGAATTAAATTAATTATACAATATAATAAAACTTTTTTCAACCGCAAAATATATAAATATACGTCCCGAGAGTTTGTTGACAAATAAAATCGGGTATAGTATAATTTACAAAGAATAAATTACGAATTGAGGTAATTATATGAATATTGCAGTTGTTCTTGCAGGCGGTTCGGGCAGCCGAATGGGTATGGTTGACCGTCCGAAGCAGTTCATAGATATCTACGGCAAGCCCGTTATCATTCATACTCTCGAAGCATTTGAAATCAACGAAAAGATTGACGCTATCTGCGTTGTCTGCGTAAAGGCGTGGCAGGACGATCTCTCCCTCTGGCTCAAGGAATACGACATCCGCAAGGTTCGCTGGATTGCTGACGCAGGCGCGTCACGTCAGGAGTCCTCGCTCAATGCGCTCAACGCCGTTCAAGCCGACTGCACGGGCGACGATTACGTAATCATTCACGACGCCGCAAGACCGCTTGTCTCTCAGAAAATCATCAACGAAAACATTGAAAAGGTTAAGGAATACGGTGCGTGCGACACGGTTATCCCCGCCCACGACACAATAATCAAGAGCGTTGACGAAAAAACTCTTGACTCGATTCCTCTGAGAAAAGAGCTTTATCTCGGTCAGACCCCTCAGTCGTTCAAGTATTCGATCGTCAGAAAAGCATATGACGACTACTTCGCTCTCCCCGAGGACAAGCGTCCGGAAATGACAGACGACTGCGGACTTGTTCTTTCGGCAGGCGTAAAAATCGGAATGGCTATGGGCGACAAGCTCAATATGAAGATCACCACAATGGAGGATCTCCTCCTTGTTAAATCCATCGTCAGAGCCGGAAGATAAGGCAGAAAGGATTGGTTAATTTTGTTCGCTAAAAGTTACAAAATTACAGAGCCTAAAAGATTTGAAATATTTGTTGAGGATATAAGAAACGAAAATGTTCTTGTGCGGCCCGAGATTCTGGCAGTCTGCAAGGCGGATATCCGCTACTACCTCGGCAACAGAAGTCTCAATATTCTTAAAAGAAAGTTCCCGATGAGCCTTATTCACGAGGCAACGGGCGTTGTAATCCGTGATAAAAGCGGTAAATTCAAAAGCGGTCAGAGAGTTGTTCTTCTCCCCTGCCGCAAGTCGGACTGCGACGGAACAAAGTGTGAGGTATGTGTAAGGAACAATCCTCATCTTCTCGACAATTACTGTCCCGAATCAAAGTTCTGCTCCAGCAACTACGACGGCTTTTCAAAGGAGCTTATTGACCTTGAGCACGAATATATGATCCCGATTCCCGATGAAATCGGCGTTGAGGCTGTTTTCTCGGAGCTTATCTCTGTCGGATGCTGTGCTATGAGACGTGCGGGCTTCACCGACGGCGAAAAGGTCAAGAGCGTCACCGTCTGGGGCGACGGAATTATGGGATTCATCATCTCGCTCGTTGCAAAATACGGCTTCGGCTGTGACGTCAATATAGTCGGCCTCAGCAAAGAAAAGCTCGATATGTTCGATTTCGCAAACGTTTATTATTCAAACGATATCGACTCCCTGCCGAGAATGTCCGTTGCGATTGAGGCTGTCGGCGGAAACGCCTCCGGAATAGCCGCAAATCAGGCTATCGACAAGCTCTACTCGGGCGGAAAGCTCATTCTTTCGGGCGTTGCAAACGAAAATGTTCCGCTCAACACGAGGATGGTGCTCGAGCACGGCATCTCAATCAGAGGAACGACAAGAAGCGTTCGCTGTGACTTTGAAATGGCTGTTGAACTGCTGAAGAATCCCGACTTCAGAGCTCAGATCAAAAAGCTCCTGCTTTCGGTCAACGAGGTCAACAACATCCGTGATTACTATGCAATCTTTGAGAAAGAGTCAAAGTCAACGGCTCTGGGCAAAAACATAATGAAAATATCGTTCTGATCGAACGTCGGACTGCCGCAGATTATGGTTTGCGGCAGTTTTTTTATGCAAAAATCGGCTTATGACGAATCGCTTTTGCTCTCATACACAGGCAGCTTTTCCCCTCGGGCAATGAACTCGCCGAGGTCATAGCTTGCCGTCGATTTCTTGCCGCCGTCACGGCTGAACCAGTTGCGGATCGTCGCATAGTGGCTGTGATACGTCTTGCCCGTCGACGCCATATAGTTGCCAAGGTTTTCGATGTATTCGTCACGCTTGCCTGCACCCATTTGCTCGGCAAGACGCTCAAATTCGTCCTCTGTCAGCTCAACATTTTTATTTTCGCCGTATTTTTTCGTGTGCGTGCGTGCGCCGCCGTCAGGCTCAGACTCATTCTCAGACACAGACACAGACATAGACATAGACTCAGATTCAGACCTATACTCAGTCTCAGACTCAGTATAGGGTTTTTCCGTAAACCGCTCGGTTTTATCCGTAAGCATTGGGTTTTCGCCGTTCTCTTTTCTCGGTCTGCCGCCCTTTGCACCGTTGATCCTGTTCGCCTGCACCCTTTTATCGTAGTTTGCTTTCGAGCTGTCGATGTACCTCTTGATCCGTCTGAAAAACATCTTCATCGCTCTGTCCTCAAGCTCAGGCTCGCCCTGACCGTCAACATAGCGGAGAATGGCGTTGAACAGCTCCCCCGCCTCGGCATACGAAAAATCCGCAAGATCATCAAGGCAATCGGTCGGCAAAACGAAGCTCGTCTTTTTTTCTTCCATAAAGTTCTCCCTTTCGGCGTGAATATCATATACACAATCTATTATACACGCCTCTCCGACCGAAAACGGTTTTGTGACCCTCTGCGACGAAAAAAGACCTTTTCCGACCTTTGATGTTTTTTTAACCTCTTTCAAATATAAGAAACTCCACGGTGCGATGAGGGCAGGAACTATAATGGGCGCCCCTTTAGGGGAGCTGTCACGGCTTGTCCGTGACTGAGGGGTTTTATAAAAAGTTAGATAAAATTATCGTTAAGCGTGGGCTCCTCCTTTGGGGAGGCAAGGACGGTCTGCGGAAATTCTACTGTTCTTCCACGTCGCTCTCAAATCAAAGACCGCAACGAGCACATTAAAAAAAATAAGAATAAATTATTAATAATTTGTTGCAAAATGTTGACACCGAGAATCTTTAGTGCTATAATTCGTTTATTAAAAATGAATATGGTTCTGGGAATTATCTCAGGATGATGGAGGCGCGGTGCTTTACAAGTAACTTTCGCAGGGAAGGCAACTCAGAAAGTGAAAAGACTGACCGCCGAAGCGTGGGGAGCTGCCTTGTGAACCATAGCTGGGACGTTGCAGAATATGTAACGGACTGTCACAGCTTGTATGTGGAGTGCTGTCATGTTAAGGTCGTTATGACATGGTTGGTATGAATGTACGGAGCCATGTCGTTTTTTTATTTTATTTCAGGAGGGTTTATTGTGAAAAAATCCAAGAAAATCATTCTGGCGATCGCCTGCGTAATCATTGTCGCAGTTCTCGCTTTCGCCAAGGTCTCGGGCGGTTCGCTTTCAACGGTAAAGTGCACCGACTGCGGCGGCACAGGCATCGTTGAGCAGGTCGAGTGTGAAACCTGCGGCGGTGAGGGAGAAGTCAGGGCTTCCTATTGGGCTCTCGTTCCCCCGGTAATTGCTATCGCACTTGCACTTATCACCAAGGAAGTTTACAGCTCATTGTTTGTCGGTATCCTTGCCGGCTCGATCCTCGGCTCGGACTTCAAATTCACCAAGACAATGGATATCCTTGTCAATGACGGACTTATCGGCGCCGTTTCGGGCACTGCGGGTATCTTCATCTTCCTCGTTGTTCTCGGTGTTATCGTTGCCCTTATCAACAAGGCAGGCGGTTCCGCCGCTTTCGGCAGATGGGCACAGAAGCACATCAAGACAAGGGCAGGCGCAATGCTCGCTACCTTTGCTCTCGGTGTTCTCATCTTCATCGACGACTATTTCAACTGCCTTACGGTCGGTTCCGTTATGCGTCCCGTTACCGACGGTCATAACGTTTCAAGATCGAAGCTCTCATACCTCATCGACGCAACAGCGGCTCCGGTATGTATGATCGCTCCGATTTCCTCATGGGCGGCGGCTGTTTCCTCTTATGCTGAGGACGGTCAGGGTATCGCTCTTTTCATCAGAGCTATTCCGTTCAATTTCTATTCGCTTCTTACTTTCGTATTCATCATCGGCATCACGCTCATGAAATTTGACTACGGTCCGATGAGAATTCACGAGCTCAATGCCAAGACTAAGGGCGACCTTTACACCTGCGGCGAAAAAGCAGAAAATGCGGAAGAGAATCCGTCATCAAACGGTAAGGTTATCGACCTTGTTCTTCCGATCGTTGTACTTATCGCAGTTTGTATATTTGCTCTTGTTTATGTCGGCGGCATCTTCGACGGCAGCAACTTTGTTGACGCATTCTCAAACACAGACGCTTCGGTAGGTCTCCCGTGGGGCAGCATTATCGCACTTGTATTCACAATCGTTTACCTTTGCGTAAGAAAGCTCGTTTCTTTCAAGGAGGCTATGGAGTGCATTCCCAAGGGCTTCATCGCAATGGTTCCCGCGATCCTCATCCTTACCTTTGCAACATCGCTTAAGAACATGACAGCGGTTCTCGGTGCAAAGCCGTTCGTTGCCGACGTTATGACAAGCGTTGCAGGTGATTTCCAGAACTTCCTTCCGGCTATCATCTTCCTTGTTGCATGCTTCATCTCCTTCGCAACAGGTACATCATGGGGCACATTCGGTATCCTTATCCCGATTGTTATCGCAATCTTCCCGTCGGGCGCAATTCAGACAATCGGTATGTCCGCTTGCCTTGCAGGTTCCGTTTGCGGCGACCACTGCTCACCGATCTCCGACACAACAATTATGTCCTCGGCAGGCGGTCAGTGCAACCACCTCAACCACGTTTCGACTCAGCTCCCGTATGCAATCTCCGTTGCGGCTATCTCGTTCGTAATGTACATTGTTTCGGGCTTCGTTCAGAAGGCATACATCGTTCTTCCTATCGGCATCGTTCTTACTCTTGCATTCCTCTTTGTAATGAAGATGGCTATGGTAAAGAAGTACGGCAAAGAGAACGTATAAGACATAGGTTAATTCAAGGGCTGTCGCAGAGATGCGGCAGCCTTTTTAGATTTTAGATGTTGGATTTTAGGCATTAGATTTTAGCCGTGAGGTCAGCAGGAACCGACCGAGGCTTCCCCTTGAGGGTAGCGCAGTGTTGACACGGTAGTGAATGACAGTCCGGTGGACTGTCAGAGCCGTGGCGTGACCGAGCCGCAGCGAGACGCTCCGTCGTAAGACGGTGATGAGGTGGAAGGAAGTCGCAAGTAACAGCAAAATGCACAACTGATTCTCTTTAAATTTATTCAAAATGCGCTGTGCTTTTCAAAATGAGCAACATTATTTATATAAATTCTTATTATGTCTTTACATTTCCTGAAAAACTTGTTAGAATATTGTTATATCTTACCTTGAGGTGATATGTATGTCTGAAAAATTAGGAGTAGCCATTATCGGCTGCGGTAACATTTCACGTTCACACATCCCGAGCTACCTTAAACTTGACAACGTTGAGATCCGCTATTTCTGCGATATTATTCCCGAACGTGCGGACAAGGCTGTTGAAACCTACGGCTGCGGCAAAGCCGTATACAATTATAAGGAGCTTCTCGGTCACGACGATATCGACATCGTTTCCGTCTGCACGCACAACGACTGCCACGCTCCGATCTCGATCGACTTTATGCGTGACGGCAAGGACGTGCTTTGCGAAAAGCCTGCCGCAAGAACTCTTCCCGAGGCTCTTGAAATGCAAAAGGTCGCTCACGAGACGGGCAGAATGCTTTCGATCGGTGTTGTAAACCGATTTGTCGATACGGTCAACAGAATCAAGAAACTTATCGAGGACGACGTTCTCGGCGAGGTATATCAGGTATACATCAGCTTCAGATCTCACCGCTCAATTCCGGGACTCGGCGGAGATTTCACCACCAAGGCGGCTTCCGGCGGCGGAGTTCTCATCGACTGGGGCGTTCACTTTATTGACCTTGTTCTCTACTGTCTCGGCGACCCGACTCCCCTCACCTGCTCCGGCGTTGCACACTCGAAGATAGGCACGGCGATGAAGGACTATGTTTACACAAGTATGTGGGCTGAGGACACAAAGGACACCGAGAACGGAACCTTTGACGTTGACGACTTTGTCACGGGTCTTATCAGAACCGACAAGGCGGCGATCACATTTAACGGCGCCTGGGCGCAGAATATCAAAGAGAACGAAACATTTGTTGATTTTCTCGGAACCAAGGGCGGCATAAGGATGCAGTACGGCGGAAAGTTCAAGCTCTATTCCACAATGGGCGATATGCTCACGGAAATTACACCGGACTACAATTCGACAGGTTTCGACTATGCGGCGGAGGTTAAGTCGTTTGTTGATTCCGTTATCACGAGAAAGCCGAATCAGGCATACATTGACAATGCCGTTATCACATCAAAAATTCTTGACGCAATTTACAGATCATCTGACTCCGGCAAGGAAGTCACATTATAATCGGAGGAAATTAAAGCAATGGACATTAAAATTTACAACAACGCCGAAGAGATTGGCTGTGCCGCCGCTCAGCTTTATAAGGAGCTTATAAACGGCAATCCGAGTGCGGTTCTCGGCCTTGCAACGGGAGCTACCCCCGTTCCTACATACAAGAAGCTCATCGAGCTTTACAAGAACGGCGAAATCAGCTTCAAGGACGTTACCACATTCAACCTTGACGAATACTGCGATCTTGATAAGCACGACAAGAACAGCTACTACACATTTATGCACGAAAATCTCTTCAATTATATTGACATAAAGGAAGAGAACGTCAACTTCCTTGACGGAAATGCCGAGGACTGCGACGCAGAGAGCAAGCGTTACGCCGAGGCTATCAGGGCGGCAGGCGGAATAGACCTCCAGCTCCTCGGAATCGGCACAAACGGTCACATCGCTTTCAACGAGCCTGCCGACAAGTTCACCGACGAGGCTTTCAAGGTAACTCTCACACAGAGCACAATCAATTCAAATCAGAAATATTTCGGTGACGTTCCGATGCCGAGATACGCTATGACAATGGGTATCGGCTCGATTATGCGTTCAAAGAAAATTCTTCTCATCGCAACGGGCGAGAGAAAGGCGAAGGCAATCAAGGCGATGGTTTCAGGCGAAATCACTCCGCAGATCCCCTGCTCAATCCTTAACGAGCACAAGGACGTCGTGATTATGCTTGACAAGGCAGCCGCAAGCCTTATCGAGAATAAATAAAAATAACCGCAGTACATAGATCGTGGATGTGCTGCGGTTATTTTCACCCGAAAACCGCTTCCAAATATAGATAAATTGTAAAAAATACCGCATATAATAAAAAAATTGTTGTTTAGGTCTTGTAAAAAAAGTGTAAATGTATTAAAATACTGTTGTTATGCTGACTTGTTATCGGCAGATATTTCATTAAGTAAAGGATGAATACAATGGCTAATGAAAAGTCAAAGGCAGAGCAGTACCGCGACGAAAGAAAAGCTCGTATTGCAAAGTCTGCCAAGAAAAATGCGCACAGCATGGAAAAGAGAAATACAGCCAAAAAGGTTGTCGGCAAGGTTATTTCCATCGTTCTCTGTGCGGTAATAGTTCTGGGAATCGTAGGTTTCTCACTCAACTACTACGGCGCTCTTCAGAGAGTTATTAAAATCGGCGGCGTAGGCTCCGAGCAGCCTGTCACCATTGCCGAATATGAGTACTTCTATATGCGTGCTTACAACCAGGTTCGTTATCAGGCTCAGTATTATCAGTATTACTACCAGACAAGTATGGGCTATGATACAAGCCTCTCCCCCGAGGATCAGACCCAGACAACAAAGGATGCCGCGGGCAACGAGATCACATGGGTGGAGAAGCTCCACAACGATACTCTTGAGCTTATTCAGCTCCACAAGGCTTACTACAACGAGGCTGTTAAGATGGGCCTCAAGCTCACAAAGGCTGATGAGGCTTTCATTGACAAGCAGATCGACGGTCTCCGTGATGAGGCTAAGAATGCAGGCTCAAATTCAAGCTCTTCAAGCGACGAGAAGAAGGTAACATATTCTCTCAACGCTTATCTCCGTAAGGTTTACGGCGGCTCAATCAACGAAAGATTTCTTCGCAAGGAGCTCAAGATTCAGGTTCTTGCTCAGAAGTACCTCACTCAGAAAACAAACGATATCGCAGCGGGCTACGATCAGGCTGAAATCGACAAGGCTTACAAGGACGCAACCTCAACATACGATTTCGTAACCTTCAGAGCTTATACATTCAAGACGACAGAGCTTACCAAGGAAAATAACGAGACCGACGCACAGCTCAAGGCTCGTCAGACCAAGGCGGACGCCGAGGTTAAGAAGAACGCAAACGGCTTCTACAACGCAGTTACAAATGAGGCTACCTTCGCCGCTAAGGCTAAGGAGCTCAATAAGGACACAGCCGATTACAACGTTGACGAGGAAACAAAGTATTCAATGCTTCAGGATTCCGTAAAGAGTGCATTCTCCGAGGATGCGGCAAAGTGGCTCTTTGACAGCTCAACAAAGACAGGCAGCAAGAAGCTCTTCTCCGATGAGACAAACGGTAAATATATCGTTGTCCTTGCGGTCAAGGCACCTCATCAGGAGCAGACGGTTACAGCCCGTCATATTCTCCTCTCAACAAAGGATCAGAACTCACAGCAGGATCTTTCCGAGGAAGAGATTGCAAAGAAAAAGACGCAGGCTGAGGATATCCTCAAGAAGTTCAATGAGGGTGACAAGTCCGAGGACAGCTTTGCTGCACTCGCAAACGAGTACACCGAGGACAGCGGTTCATCATCAAACGGCGGACTCTACGAGCACATCTATCCGGGTCAGATGGTAACGGAATTTAACGACTGGTGCTTCGACGCTAACCGCAAGGCGGGTGACGTTGAGATGGTCAAGACGGACTACGGCTACCACATCATCTATTTCGTTGCTAAGGACGGCAAGGATTACTATGATTCAGCGATCCGTTCAAACAAGGCAAAAGACGACATCGAGACAGCGACTAAGAAGCTCCAGGAGAGCGACGATTACAAGATCGGCCTCGGTCCCCGCCGTACAGAATATGCGGAGAAGAGAGTCCTCAAGAAGATCAAGTATCTTGTTGAGCTCAGCAACTCCAATTCTTCAAAAAGCTCCGCAAAATAAGCAGCTATATCAAAAGCGTCTCCGAATCGGAGGCGCTTTTTCTTGAATTATGCGGTTATTGCTTTAAGGCAGAATATGAACAAATTGTAAACAAAATATCTTTTCGGGCGGTATATAACGGCGTGCTGTTATGTACCGCTCTTTTTTTGTTTTAGGTTGAGGGGCAACCCTCAGGACGGTTAACCGTAGAAAAATGAAAGGAAGTTTTTATGGCACTGGAAGAAAAAGAAAAACAGTTCTGTCTTTTCTATTCTCAGTCAAGGGACGCCCGCTCCGCTGCGGCAAAGGCGGGTTACGGTCTGAAAGCACGCAGGCACGGTCTTGCACTGCTTGAGCGCAAGGATATCAGAAAGGAAATCGAGCGGATAGAAAAGCTGAGGCGTGTCAACCGTGAGGAAATAATCGCCGGCTACCGTCAGCTTGCGTTCGGAAATATTTCGGACGCCGTCAGACTGGCTTACTCCGACGACAAGCCGACTCTCGGCACGGAAAAGCTCGATCTTTTCAACGTCAGCGAAATAAAGCGGCCGAAGGGCGGCGGACTTGAGATCAAATTCTTTGACCGAATCAAGGCGCTCGAACATCTCGAACAGCTTTGTGCTCTCGGCGATGACGATCAAGCCCTCCCCTTTTACCGTGCGCTTGAGAACAGCGCCGCAAGAATGAGGACTGATAAGATTGAATAGTTCGCTTTCATCATTCAAAAGCTTTTCCGAAAAGCAGCTTCGTGTTATGACCTGGTGGTGTCTGAATTCAGACGAGCGAGGTTATGACGCCATTATCTGCGACGGAGCGGTTCGTTCGGGAAAGACGGTGTGTATGTCGCTTTCTTTTATTGCCTGGTCGTTCTATGCTTTTTCCGACACATCGTTTGCAATTTGCGGAAAAACGATAGCATCACTCAAACGGAATGTTATAACTCCGTTGAGCCCGATTTTAGCCTCCCTCGGATTTGCAATCAAGATGAAGTCGTCGCAAAATTACATAGAAATGACCTATCAAAATACAGTCAACCGTTTTTACCTTTTCGGCGGAAAGGATGAGAGCTCGGCGGCTTTGATTCAGGGTATGACGCTCGGCGGAGTTCTGCTCGACGAGGTGGCTCTTATGCCGCGTTCGTTCGTTGAGCAGGCGATAGCGAGATGCTCTCTGGACGGATCAAAGCTCTGGTTCAACTGCAACCCCGAGCATCCGATGCACTGGTTCTACCGTGAATGGATACTCAAGGCGGAGAAGAAAAACTGCCTTTACCTCCATTTCACGATGCGTGACAATCCGTCTCTGACTCCGAAGATAATAAAGCGATACGAAAGCCTGTACTCGGGCGCATTCTACAAAAGGTTTGTAGAGGGCAAATGGGTTGCGGCGCAGGGCGTTGTTTACCCGATGTTCAACGAGGAAATTCACGTCGTTATTCCTCCCGAGACGTGTTATTTCTCCCGTTTCTTCATCTCCTGCGACTACGGCACGGTGAACCCGTGTTCGTTCGGTCTGTGGGGCGAGTACGAAAAGAAGTGGTACCGTATCCGTGAATATTACTTCGACTCCCGAAAAAAGGGTGAGCAGAGAACGGACGCCGAGCATTATGACGAGCTTGAAAAGCTCGCCGATAATCTCAGCATTGAGGCGGTGATCGTCGATCCGTCGGCGGCGAGCTTCATTCAGTGCATACGCAAAAAAGGCCGTTTCACGGTGATACCCGCAAAGAACGATGTTGTTGACGGCATCAGGCAGGTATCGGACGCCCTCAAGCAAAGGCTTATTTGTTTTTCGCCCGAGTGCAGGGACACACTCCGTGAATTTTCGCTTTACAAGTGGGACGATAAAGCAGTACGGGACGCACCGCGCAAGGAAAATGACCATGCAATGGACGATCTCAGATACTTCGTCACTACGGCGTTGAATGCGCCCGAAAATGACTTTTTCGTGATGAGCGTTTCAAGATAACACTTTTCCGACCGTCCTTAGCCCGACTACCGACGGTTGCCCACCCAAAAAAGAAAGGAGAATTTCAGTGGGAATATTCAAAAAATTATCCGCTGCAAAAACTGCGGTTTCAGCGCCGCAAACCTACAAAAATAATCCTTTCAGTCTTCTTGACAGCTACACGCCGCTCTCAACGGTGCAGAACAGCCTGTACCGTGAGCTCCGTGAGGCGATTCCGATTATTGACGCCGCAATCTATAAGATAATCAGATTGACGGGCGGCTTTCACATCGACTGTGAAAATAAAAGGTGTGAAAGAGAGCTGCGCCGTTTCCTCTCCGAGGTCAAGGTCGGTTCCGGTCAGCAGGGCATAGATTTCTTTATGTCCGTTTATTTTGAACAGCTTTTGACCTACGGAACGGCGATCGGCGAAATGATCACCGACTCCGACGGCAATTTCTGCGCCCTCTACAACGCCGATCTCGGCGATATTGAGCTTAAGCGCAGCGACGACGGCTTTTCAACGGTTGTCTGTGTAAAGGAGCTTGCCGAGGCAAAGCCCGTTGCTTATCCTCAGCTCGTCCTCCTCTCGGTGCTCAATCCCGAGGCAGGTCAGCTTGCGGGCAACTCACTTCTCAAGGGCTTGCCCTTTGTCAGCAACATTCTGATGAAGATTTTCAACACGATCGGCATCAACTGGGACCGTGTCGGCAATGTCAGATTTGCCGTCACATATAAGCCGCAGAATGACGTTGTTGACCGTGCCTACGCCAAGGACAGAGCTCAGCAGGTTGCCCGTGAGTGGAGCGAGGCAATGCAGCCGGGCAGTCGGCTCCGTGATTTTGTTGCCGTCGGCGACGTCAGCATAAAGGCGATCGGCGCAGACAATCAGATTCTCGACAGCGAGGTTCCCGTCCGTCAGATGCTCGAACAGATCGTTGCCAAGACGGGACTTCCTCCGTTTATGCTCAGCCTGAGCTGGTCGTCCACCGAGAGAATGTCCTCTCAGCAGGCGGATGTGCTCACGAGTGAGCTTGAG